>CADCQV010000202.1 GCA_902803625.1 uncultured Lachnospiraceae bacterium | reverse complement strand
TTGTAGGTATTGTATTCACCGTCCAGTCCGGTGGGTGCCACAACAGGCAGAAAGTCCTTTTCCAGAAGATCAAAGAGTATTTTCGGGTCGACCTCCGTGATCTCTCCCACAAAACCGATATCCTGCCCGTCTGAATATTTTTTCCTGACCTTCAGGAGGCCTCCGTCCTTTCCGCTTATTCCCACGGCTCTGACTCCCAGGGATTCCACATATCTCACCAGATCCTTATTTACCTTATTTAGAACCATTTCGGCGATCTCCATGGTATCCGCATCCGTAACCCTGAGACCGTTTACAAACTCACTTTTCATTCCGGCCTTTGAAACCCAGCTGCTTATTTCTTTTCCGCCGCCATGCACTATTATGGGCTTAAAGCCTACGAGCTTCAAAAGGGTGACATCCTTTATCACATTTTCACGGAGCTCGTCACTGGTCATTGCGGAGCCGCCGTATTTTACGACGATTATCCTCCGGTTGAACTGCTGTATATAAGGCAGTGCCTCAATAAGCACCCCTGCCTTTTCCTGTAATCTCTGCATCTCAGAATCGTTCATCTCTTTCGTTACCACTCCTTTCGTCATTATCCTCCGGTCTGAGCGGAGTTTTGGGATTGTTCCTCAGGTCCTGTAATCCGCATTTATCTTCACATAATCATAGGTAAGGTCGCAGCCCCAGGCCGTTGCTTCTTCTGATCCCTCATTCATATCTATAAGCACCGTGACCTCATCCGCCTTCATTATCGTTACGGCCTTTTCCTCATCGAAATCAAGCGGCACCCCATGGTCAAAGACCATAAGCTTCCCTGCCCTGCTTTCGAAGTAGAGCTCCACATCCTCCTCTGAAAAATCCGCACCGGAATATCCCATCGCACATAAGAAGCGTCCGAAATTCGCGTCACAGCCGAAAATGGCAGCCTTTGAAAGGTTTGATCCGACTACTGCCTTTGCAAGGGTCCTTGCGTCCTCCTTACTACGGGCATTCACAACCTTTGCCTCAAAGAGCTTTGTGGCCCCTTCCCCGTCAGCCGCCATCCTGCGGGCGAGATCCCGGCATACTGTGTTCAAAGCTTCCTTGAAGCACTCATAGTCTGCGTTCTCCGTGCATATCCTTTCATTTCCCGCCATGGCATTTGATAAAAGCATAAAGGTATCATTTGTAGAGGTATCCCCGTCAACCGTGATCATATTGAAGGTATCGTTTATGACCCCGCTCACGGCCTTCTGCATGAGCTCTCTATCTATATCCACATCCGTAGTGATAAAGGCAAGCATGGTACACATATCCGGATGTATCATTCCCGAGCCCTTGCACATGCCGCCTATTACCGCCTCCCTGCCCCCGACCGTGAAGCTTACTGCCGTCTCTTTATTCACGGTATCAGTGGTCATAATGGCCTTTGACGCTTTTGTTCCGCTCTCCAGGCTGTCAGAAAGCTTTCCGCTCATATCACTGACACCCTTTATAAGCTTTTCCACCGGAAGCTGCATTCCGATCACTCCCGTGGAAGCTACCGCTGTGGAATCCGGAGGGACATTAAGGCTCCCTTCCACTGCTTCCGCAGTTTTTCTGCAGGCTATGTAGCCTTCTTCCCCGGTGCAGGCATTTGCTATTCCCGAATTGATGACCACGGCATGAAGCTTTTTCCCGGAGGAAACAAGCTCCCTGTCCCATTTCACGCATGCAGCCTTCACCCTGTTTCTCGTAAAGGTTCCCGCGCACTCACAGGGCTTTTCCGAAAAGATCATGGCCATATCATCACGATCCTTATATTTTATGCCTGCCGCGGTGCAGGCTGCCTTAAAGCCCTTTGCAGCGGTCACACCGCCTTCTATCCTCCTGATATCCATACCCTGTCGATACCGCTCCTTCCTGTATTTCCGGTCTGCCGCCGCTTTGCGGTTTTGACCCGTCTATGACCGTCCTTTCCCCGTTCCGGGAAAGATATCTCACTCCGCCGTCACAAAGCTTTCAATGTTTTCCGCATTTAGAACAAAATCATAATAATTCAGATCAGTTCTCTGCTTCCAGCCTATACTCTTCCAGAATGCGTTGCCCACATCATTTCTGGTAAAGGCAATAAGGGCAACCTTATTTATCTTTTCCTTCTTTAATGCATTCATGGCCATAACGACCATCGCCTTCCCGATGCCCTGCTTCCGCCTGTCCTCACGTACACAGACATGGTAAAAGGTGGCTCTTCTGCCGTCATGTCCGCAGAGTATGGCACCTATGATCTCTCCGTTATCCTCGGCCACTATGGAGGTATCGGGATTACGCCGCAAAAACCTTTCAACGCCCTCACGGCTGTCATCAATACTCCGTATAGAAAAGCCCTTTATGGAAAGCCACAGAGCATGGACCCCCTCATAGTCTTCTTTTGTCATTATCCTGATATTCATTTTAAGGCACCATTGGCAGGGACTTCAGCCCTTCCTTCTCGTCAAAACCGAAAATAATGTTCATATTCTGCACAGCCTGCCCCGCTGCACCCTTGACCAGATTATCAAGTGCTCCCATCATTACGACCCTGTTTGTCCGCCGATCAACCTTAAAGCCGATATCCGTAAAGTTGCTTCCCTCCACAAACCTGGTCTCGGGATTAATGCCATCCTTAAGCAGCCTGATGAAAAACTCCCGGCCAAAATGCTTTTCATATGCGGCTCTTATGCTGCCCTCATCGGCTCCCTGCTTCAGAGACGCAGTTTCGGTAACCAGTATACCTCTGTTCATGGGAATGAGATGAGGTGTAAAGTTCACTGTGACATTTCCACCATAGGCATATGAAAGCTGTTCTTCAATCTCCGGAGTGTGCCGGTGGGTAGTTACTCCGTAGGCCTTCGCGCTCTCATTGACCTCGGAAAAGAGATTCTGGACCTTCGCTCCCCGTCCCGCACCCGAAACCCCGGAAAGGGCATTTATTATAAGCGTATCCGGATCGATCAGCTGCTCCTTTATAAGCGGATAAGCAGTAAGTATGGAGCATGTGGTAAAACAGCCCGGATTCGCGAGCAGTCTGGTATTCCTTATATCTGCACGGTTTACCTCACACAGTCCGTACACCGCTCTTTTGATAAGCTCCGGTGAAGCGTGCTTTATACCATACCACTTTTCATAGATTTCCACATCCTTTATACGGTAATCTGCCGAAAGATCAATGAAAACCGCTTTTTCCAGCATTTCCTCCTTTAATATGGAAGAAAGATAACCCTGCGGAGTTGCCGTAAATACCACATCAACCTTATCTACAAGGTTTTCAAGATCGCTTCCAAGGCAGTCCATATCGAGGATCTCAAAAAAATTCCTGTATATATCCGCGTATTTCTGACCTTCAAAGCTCTTTGAAACAAGCCACCCTATCTCAACATCCTTATGTCCCAGAAGAAGCCTCACTGTCTCGTTTCCTGCGTAGCCTGTGGCTCCTATGATTCCGGCTTTTATCATATTCCGTCCTTTCCCGTTTACCGTTATTGTTTACCGCCTTATTCTAAGGGCGAAGCCCGAAAAAATAAACAAATACAATCCGTCAATATTTGATCGTTGCATAAATATACAACAATTCTGTATATTATGCAAGCCATTGTGCATATTTATCTATTTTTTGTGAATATTTATTCTATTTTTATGAATAAATCTCTTGCGCATTGGTAAAAATAGTTGTATGATGGTACAACAGTTCACTCTGTAATAGCAGCACAATGAAAGGATAAACCAAATGTCTAAAAAAGAAAAGGTGATACTCGCATATTCCGGTGGTCTGGATACCACTGCCATTATTCCCTGGCTCAAGGAAACGTATGATTATGATGTTATCTGTGTCTGCATCGACTGCGGACAGGAGGAAGAGCTTGACGGGCTCGAGGAGCGCGCAAAATCCTGCGGTGCATCAAAGCTCTATATCGAGGACGTGACGGATGAATTCGCGGATGAATACATCCTTCCCTGCGTCCAGGCACATGCTGTATATGAAAACCAGTATCTTCTCGGAACCTCCATGGCCAGACCCCTTATCGCAAAGAAGCTTGTGGAGATCGCCCGTAAAGAGAATGCATCTGCCATCTGCCACGGCGCTACCGGAAAGGGCAATGACCAGATAAGATTCGAGCTTGGTATAAAGGCTCTGGCTCCCGACTTAAAGATAATAGCAGCCTGGCGTGACAATGCGTGGACGATGGACTCCAGGGAATCGGAGATAGAATACTGCAGGAAGCACGGTATCAACCTTCCCTTCAGTGCGGACTCCTCCTACAGCAGGGACCGGAATCTCTGGCACATAAGCCACGAAGGACTGGAGCTGGAGGATCCTTCCGAGGAGCCGAATTACAAGCATCTTCTGGTGCTTGGCGTGAGTCCCGAGGATGCACCTGATGAAGCCGAATATGTGACCATGACCTTTGAAAAAGGTGTTCCCACCTCCGTTAACGGAAAGAAAATGAAGGTGTCCGACATCATCCGCACCCTGAATAAGCTTGGCGGAAAGCATGGTGTTGGAATAATAGACATAGTGGAAAACCGGGTTGTTGGTATGAAGAGCCGCGGTGTTTACGAGACCCCCGGAGGGACTATACTTTATGCAGCACATGAGCAGCTCGAAGAGCTCATCCTTGACAGGGAATGTGCCCGTGTGAAAAAGAGCCTGAGCGATGAGCTGGCACAGCTGGTATATGAAGGAAAATGGTTCACACCCTTACGGGAGGCACTTTCAGCTTTCATAAAGACTACCCAGGAGTATGTGACCGGAGAGGTAAAGTTCAAGCTTTATAAAGGAAATATCATCAAGTGCGGTGAAACCTCTCCCTATTCTCTCTACAACGAAAGTCTGGCTTCATTCAAGACCGGGGATCTCTATGACCATCATGACGCCCAGGGCTTCATCACCCTCTTCGGACTGTCCACGAAGGTACGCGCCATGAAGATGAAAGAGGCAGAAAAAGGAAAGAACAGCTGACGCATGAAAACAATGTTTATGGCTGTCGGGTCATATTTCCTTATAGTTAATCTGTGGGGATTTATCCTGATGTTTATCGACAAAAGAAGGGCTGAACGAAGCCACTGGCGGATTAGTGAGTTCTCCCTTTTTATTCCCGCAATCCTGGGAGGGGCTTTAGGCTGCCTCCTGGGAATGCGTTTATTCCATCACAAAACAAAGCATCTGAAATTCGTGATCGGCATGCCCTTCCTTCTCATAGTGTATGTGGCTGCCATTGTTTTTCTATTGTTTTTTTCACCCTACAACTTCAGCTTTATGTAAAAGCTACAACGTAACTATGATACCTCCGTCGCCTGCATAAAGGGAGCTTATACCTGCCGTATCCAGAATATAGGTTTTGGCGAACTTTGCTTTCCTGATATAGGAGGACAGCACCTCCTCCGCCCTCTTCCTGCAGTTGCAGTGATTAATGAGAAGTATCCTCTCTTCCGTATTTTTCACCTTTTCAAGGGATATCTCTATCATTTTGGAAAGCGCGCTTTTCATTCCTCTGGCAAGTGCAAGCTGGACAATCGTTCCTTTATCTCCCGCACAGACAGGCTTGATATTCAAGGCAGTCGCCGCAATAGTCTTCAGCCTTGACAGTCGTCCGTTCTTTCTCAGGGTTTCAAGGCTTTCCAGCACAAAATATGTTTTGAGCTCATTTTTGATAAAATACTCTGTTTTCTCCACTGTCTCTTCAAAGGAAAGCCCGGCTTCCGCATATTCGGCAGCCTTGAGCAGTGCCTGCATTTCCCCTCCGGATGCGGAAAAGGAATTAAATACATGGATATTCCTTTCTCCATGCTCTTCCTCAAACAGTTTTTTCGCAAGCACCGCACTGTTATAGGAGCCGGAAAGCTCCGCGGACAGAGTGGTCACGAAGAGAGCGTCATATTCTCCTTCATATGCCTTCATATACGCTTCCGGCGAAGGGCAGGAGGATTTGGGGCACTTGGGATACTCTGCCACCCTGTCAAGAAAATCCTTCTGATCAAAGCTTTCATCGTCTATGATAGTATGATCCCCCACCTCTATCGTAAGAGGTACGGATATACATTCGTATTTTTTCTTAAAATCCTCCGGGAACTCACAGCAGCTGTCCCCTACAAACCTGACCTTCAAGAGTATTTCCTGCCTTCCTGCTTCATTAAAGCATTATCGTAGTATTATAACATCTTGTATTTTTCTCTTCAATGTAGTTTAATCAGTCTATGATCGCACTCAGAATAAAAAACATCAGACACTTTATGAACCTTCTGTTCACATCGGATACCTTTGACAGCTTCACCCTTGAAGAAGCTGTGATAAAGACCTTTGTCACCTATAGTATCGACGGTCTCTTTGAAGGCGGTTTTTTCGACGGCGACGATACTTCGGAAACGCCGGGCTTTAACGACCCCTATACACCCTGGGGACTCCTTCGCGGGAGCTGCAGGGATCTTATAAAGGGAAAGCACACGCCGGAATTTATGAAGTTTGTTTTCCATGGAGATACCTCTCCATTCGGAGAGCTTCCCGGTTTCCCGAATATCCGTGCTCTTCTCGTAATGATCAGGTTTGATAATACCGGTCTTTTCGTAACCACCGGCACCTCTATGAAGGAATTTATCCCGGATCACGATATTGACATTCTCTGGGATAAAAAAATCAAAACGCTTTTTTCCGGATGCGATGTGGATTATGAAGAGCAGTAGCTCTTATCCGTTCCTTAAACCAGTTTTTTGATCCCGGAGCCTTTCATTATGAAAAAAATAAAACTATACATAATTTACATATTCTGTTTCATCCTTCTCTGCGGCTGTGAGCAGGGAGGGACGCAGCCTTCCCCCGTGACCGGACCCCGGGCTCAGGAAAAACCCAAAAAGGATATCGTCCTTGATGCTTCGGGAAAAGCAGTACCGGACGAAAAGAAACCGGAGTCCGAAGATACTATCAGTATCCCGGTCAGTGAACCTGCGGAAGAAGAGCTGCCCGCACCCATTGAGGATACCGAAGAACCTGAGAACTCCTTTGAAGGATATGTGCTTGGGGAAGAGGATGTTTCGGAAAACGGTGTATACCTGAAAAGTACTGCGGAAGAAGGCGTTGTCAGGATAGACTTTGCGGGTGACATCAATTTTGACGACAGATATGCCAATATGAATACTCTGCGTAACCGCGGAAACGGTATTGAAGGCTGTATCGATGCCTCCCTTCTTAAGCGCACGAATTCCGCGGATATCTTTATGATCAACAATGAATTCCCCTACAGTAAGCGCGGAACCCCCACTCCCAATAAGAAATTCACCTTCCGCGCAAAACCGGAAACCGTGTCATTCCTTCTCGATCAGGGGGCTGATATCGTGAGCCTCGCAAATAACCACGCCTATGACCACGGTCCGGATGCCCTTCTCGACACCTTTGACACCTTAAACGAAGCCGGGATCCCCTATGTAGGTGCGGGGCATAATATAGACGAAGCGGAAAAACCCGTTTATTTTATTGCCGGTGGAATGAAGATCGCCTTTGTATCCGCCACTCAGATAGAGAGAAGCCTTCCCCCGGATACAAAGGAGGCAACGGAAACGGAGCCCGGGGTTTTGAGAACCCTGGAACCGGAAAGGTTCCTGTCCGTGATCAGAAAGGCAGAAGACAACAGTGATTTCGTCATTGCCTATGTCCACTGGGGCAGTGAAAACGTAAATAAATACGAGGCAGCGCAGACAGAGCTGGCGAAAGCCTATGTGGAGGCCGGTGCCGACCTGATAATCGGAGACCACCCCCATGTGCTCCAGGGTATCGAATATATCAACGATACCCCGGTTTTCTACAGTCTTGGTAATTATTGGTTTAGTTCAAAAACCCTGGACAACTGTCTCGTGGAAGCGGTAATAAAGGATAAAAGCATAGAATCCCTGCAGTTCATCCCCTGCATGCAGATAAACTGCTCCGCACGTGAGCTTCCCAGGGGTTCTGCCGATTATGAGCGTGTATTAAATAATATGCGGGAATGGTCCACGGATAACGTGACCATTGACCCGGACGGTTATATCAAAAAGAACACCTAGATACTTACCGCGGCTATGCTTCCGCTTCAACCTCTCCCGTGCCTTTCTTCTTCTCTGCAAGATTAACACCGGCTGCTGCCCCTGCTGCAGCTGCGACAGCTCCCACAGCGGCCGTAACCGCCACATCTCCCATGCCGTTTGCGGCTGTTTCAGCAGCAGCTGCCGCCGGTGCCGCTCCAAGGATCTCCGTATTATAAATATTTGTTGTGTTGTTCGTTACTGCGCCCGGAATCACTGCCGAACCCGTGCTTCCGGAGGCTACAGCTCCGGCCATTGCTCCCGTCATCGCTCCACCTGCCGATGCGACTGAAACGGGACGCTTATAGAAATCACGGTTATGAGCCTTCGCCTTATCCACCTTTGCCACGCATTTCTTCTCAACGGAGGTATAGCTCTGCATAGCGTCCACTATCACCTGTCCTGCGAGATTCAGGACCGTTTTTTCCTCTTCAAGCTGCTGCCTGAATTTATTGAGATCGTTTCTTACGGATTGAAGCAGCTCGTCATTACCAAGCCTTGACACGATACCGCTCAGCTCTGTCACATAATTATCCATATCCCTTGCAACGGCTTTTAACTGCTCACCCTGTTCTGAAACAACCTTATAAGATACCTTGTATGCCATTTATTGTTTATTCCGCTCCTTTCGTCATACTGTATTCTCCTGCCCTTTTCAGTTCCTGCCCTTCACCGCCTGTATGAAACACTGATATGTTCATACTCATTTGAACATATTCGTCGGAAGCTTCGGAATATCCTTTACATCACTCTCAACAGCCTTGATCGTCCTTTCGTACCTGTCGGCCGATTCATAAATGGAATTCACCATTTTCCCCAGGGTATCAAGAGACTCCGAGCAGGAATCCATCAGCTTCTGAAAGCTTGCCTGATAAGTATCCGCAGCCTCTCCGGTCCAGACATTCTTCAACGAGTCTATCTGGGCCTTTGCGGAATAACAGGAATCCCTGAGTCCTGTCTGAGCCTTGTCAACAGACTCTGCGAGAGCTCTTAATCTTCCGGCATCCACCTGTAAGTTTACTTCAGCCATGCTATACCTCCTGTCAGCCTCTTCTTCCCATCTTGTCAACAATATCCATTGCGCGGCTGTCCGTTGCTTCATATACATTGCAGGATTCCGCAAGCGCATTCGAAGCCGATTTTATCGCGTTTGCCATATTCTGGAAATCCTTCAGGTTCTTCTGATAGGAATTGAGATAGGTATTTGCCGCTTCTCCCGTCCATATCTTCTTTATGGATGACATGGTTTCATCAAGAGATTTCATATGCTTCTGCATATTTGAATAAATGTTCTCAAGCTCTGTAATGGCTGACCTCATTTTCTGGATATTAACTGTATTTTTCGCTGCCATGTCTATTTATTGCCGCTCCTTTCATCCGGCAGTACCGCCGCATCTCCTGACGGCGTTGAACCTTCCTTAGATCTGGGCCGATGCCTGTGCGGCTTCTTCCGCTTCCTTTATCTTCTTTGCAGCCTTCTTAAGGTAATCCGAAACTCCCCTTAAATATTTGGCCTTGGCATCCAGATCGGACTCCGCCTCAGAAAGAAACTTCACAAAGCTCTTTCCTGAATTGCCTGTCCAGGCTGCGTTCAGATTATCCCTGACTCCGCTCAGCTTCTGCTTCGTCTTTCCCGACAGGGAGGATGCCAGCTCTTCAAGCTTCCGCGCCTGTTCAATGGTCTCATGATAATTAAATTTGATTGCCATAGCTTACTACCTCACTTAAATGTAGAGTCAAACTTTAATGATTTCCCTGCGTTTGAGACCCTGCTCTCTGCCTTGTCATACACTCCGGCCAGCTCCCGCAGTCCGCTCACATATCCCCTTAAAACCTTTATCATCTCAGCGGAACTTGACTTTAACTGTGCTGCCGTATTCCTGATATCATCGGAAGCGTCTCCCTGCCACTCACTCCGTGAGCTTTTGATCTCCTGCTGGAACTGCTCAAAGATGTTCTCCAGATTCTTGATAAGGGGGTTTAAGCCCTCAGCGGTGTTCAAAAGCAGTGCCGTATCAACCTTAGTTTCATTTCCTGCTGCCATACTGCCTCCTTAGATCATATCTTCAGCTTACCCACCAGACCTTCAACTTCGCTTTCCGAAGCTTCAAAGTCCTGTGCAAGCTCGTTTAAGAGATTCGAAACCTCATTGTACTGTTCCAGCATTTCCTTCATGGCTTCCTCGTCCGTATGCCAGTTCTGCATAAACTTTGTGGCCGCTTCGGACTGCCAGCTTTTTGAAAGTGCCGTGAATATCTCATTAATCTTTGTTACATTCCCGGACAGCTCCCCTGCCAGGTTCGCTATCCTCGATGCCGACTGCCTGAGCTTGGCGGCATCAACATTTGTCATATCTGCCATAGTCTGCTCCTTCAACCTCAGATCAGCATGATCTGTCCGCCGCTTTTTACTCCTATATTTCCCAGTGTCTCATTGTCCTGAAGAAGACCTTTAAGATCTATACTGCATACCAGCACCTTATCCGGGTCCTCAAACACCTTGAAATTCTCAATGGCGCTTATTTCCTCGATCATAGCGCGCTTTACGGTTCCCACCGTCATTACGGAATCAGCCGAAAATTCATAGGTTTTGGCGATTCCGGGAACTCTTGTCTCCAGGTATATCTTGCTCATAATTATTCCTCCTCTAATTCCTGCACTCTTTTTTTATACCAGGGGTGTCAGTATTCTAACTGCCGCTCCGTTATCGGAAAGTGCATATCCGTATCCTGCGCTAAGCTGTCTTACCGCATCGGCAGAGCTCATCTCAAAGTGGAGAACATTCTGCTGGTCAAATAAGCCGCCTAAGTTCACTCCGCTCTCCATTGATGTGAACTGGCGTGATACCTGATATCTCGCACAGTCCGATACATCATCCGGAGTAAGAGCCGCGATGAACTGGATCTTATGATCCCTTCCCTTTTCAAGAGCCGTCTCGAAGAACCCGCTCATTCCGTAATCCTCAGAATATACAGACTCTATAAAGTGTGAATAATCATTGATAAGGATCACTATCCTCTTCTGACCCTTCAGTGCATCCCTGACGGAGCTGCCCTTGTCCCTTGCAGCATTGACCAGTGCATTTCTCTCTCCGAACCTTCCAACGATCTCATCCTGCATAAGGTTAAAGAGACCCTCATCATTATTTACGTAATTTTTGATCTTATTTTCCGCGGCAAAGTCCTTAAGCTCCCCGCTGCTGCCGTCAAAGAGAATGACCTCATCACCCTTTGCCACAGCTTCCAGAGCAAATGCCTTTAGAAGATTCGTTTTTCCGGTCTTTCCCAGTCCTACAAGGCTTATGCAGTATTCATTATCCATATCGAGAGTAACCGTAGTCTCTCCGTCTATGGTCTTTCCTACGGGAAAGAGGCTCTCCGGAAGACCCTTTGATTCATCAAGGATCTCCTTTATGCTGAGGGAATCTATGGTCTGTCCGGGCTTTTTCGCACCCCCGGCACCCGGATCCGTATTTACGGATGCAAGGCTTTTCTTTATGCTCTGTGCCTGGGATAAGCCGTCCTTCTCCACAACCGGAAGTGCAACCTGGAACTCAACACAGGTCGGTGCTTTGATAAGGCCGCGTCCCGGCGTCTTTCCTTCCGGAATGATCTCGCTGCGTTCCCCGGTAACTGCTTCATATTCGAAGC
>CADCQV010000201.1 GCA_902803625.1 uncultured Lachnospiraceae bacterium | reverse complement strand
TTAATATATTTGCTTATGCCAGAAAAAAATCCACCCATAAAATACACATCGTAGAAAGTGATAAAGCGATCGTCCTGCTCAAGATATGCATCAAGACAGTCTGTGATAGTTTTGGAAACAGCACTGCTGATTTATCTGCACAGTCCTTCTTCCTCTACATTCTCATCATCGAAATTCACTAACCGAAACATACGGCTCCTCCAATAATACTGTTGCCTCGCAAAACAAATTCTTTATGCGTCCTCTCCCACAAGATGCACAGTTAAAAAATCGTGTCCCGTTGCAGGAAGAAACTTTTCTATGACATCGACGGTTTTCATCTTAAGACTTGATGTGCAGACGCACGGGTGGCATCCAAGCTCTTCTCCCTTAAGCACATCCTCGTCTATCAGAAGCTGTACAGCATGATCTTTATCGTTCATAAGTCCCATAATGCTAACTGCACCAGGTTCAATATCGAGATATTTCAGCATATCCTCCGGTGATGCAAAGGAAAGCCGTGCCGAATTTATCTGTGATGACAGCTCTTTTGTCTTAAATTTCTTATCTCCGGGCATCATAAGCAGATAAAAGTTCGTCTTCTGCCTGTTGCACAAAAAGAGATTTTTACAAATGATCACGCCCAACACCGCATCTATCTCATTACAGGCTTCCATATTGTTTGCAGGCTCGTGATCCGTACGCTTATATTCAATTCCAAGACTATCGAGAAAATCATATGTTCTTACTTCTCTCGGCAGTCTGTCATCTACACTGTCCGGTCGTCCGTCAAATAGCTCCATTTCCAAAAAACTCCTTTATCTCCTGCATCCTGCTCATCTGATCAACCGAAAACGGGCATCTGCTGTTACAGTGTCCGCAGCTGATACAATCCGATGCATTCTTATCAAGTGCCATGTAATGCTCTTTTGCCATATCATCACCGATACGAGCAAGATCATAGAACTTGTTCACCGCACCTATATCTATTCCGACAGGACAGGGTTCACAGTGATTACAGTAAACGCATTTTCCATTTGCCTCCGGTGGTGCGAAAGTGCCGATAATACTATAATCAAGGGCTTCATCAGACTGCTCGTAATATTTCACAAGCTGATCTATCTCATCCACGCTCTTTGCTCCCGGTAGCACCGTAAGGATCCCGGGCTTATCAAGCGCATACTTAATGCACTGATACTGCGTAAGAGCTTTTCCGAAAGGTGATGTCTTATCGCTTAAAAGCTGACCACCGGAAAAGGGCTTCATAACCGATATTCCTACTCCCAGCTTTTCACATCTTTTATATACGTCCGCTCTCTCATCCACTCCTCCATAAGCATAATCGCCATGATTATAGTCATATGCCGGATTGACCGAGAACATCAGCATATCTATAAGGTCTGTGTCCAATATTTCCTGTATAACCGACGGTGTATGTGAGGATGCGCCTATATGCTTCACCACACCCTGATCCTTCATATCCAAAAGATACTTGAGAATACCGTTATTTTGGTACTTCTCCCAGTCCGATGATTCATCCTGGCAATGAATGAAGCCATAGTTGATATAATCGGTCTTCAGATCCTTTAGCTGCTTATCCACAGATCTTTTGACTGTATCGAGGTTCAGCGTCCATCCATATGTAACCTTGGAATAATCCGCTCCGAAGTGGATCTGATACATAACCTCATCCCTTACATCAGAAAGGGCTTCTCCAAATGTCACAAAAGCGGTACCATCCGCTGCGGCAAGGTCAAAGTAATTGATGCCGTTCTCATAGGCGTGTCTGACCGTCTTTACTGCTTCGGCTTTATCTGCCTCTACAATATAGGCAGTACCCATACCGATTTCACTTATCTTATCTTTTGTCCTTCGGTTTTCCCTATATTTCATTGGATATCCCCCAAAAGGCTCTTTTACATTTCAAAAGCGTTGTATTCGCGCTCTGCTTCCTTCATCTCTGTTGCCATAAAAGCACACAGCTTAACATCAATCTCATATTCCGGATAGGCCTCTGTAAACTTTTTATATGCTCGAAGGCACTGTTTCGTGGACTCTGCAACTGGATTGTCAAGAGATCCACCAAATATCCCGGAACTGATCAGAGGAAAAGATATGCTATGATATCCGTTATCCTTCAGAACTACCAACGAATTGTAATATGCATCAAACAGTTCCTTAAATGCTGTCGGCGTCACAGCAAAATTGGGGCCTACTGCGTGAATAATTGCTTTGGCGTTGCTCATGTTAAAAGCAGGCGTTATAACAGCATCTCCATCGTTAAGTGGAGTCTTGTATTTACTGCAAGCCTCCGTTAGCTCTGCCATACCTGCTTTTCTGAAAATCACACCGCATATTCCACCGCCTGCCCAGAGACCGTCATTGGCGGCATTGACTACCACATCAACAGTCTGATCAGCGCAGGAAGCGTTTATCAGCTCAATTTTTTTCACTTTTACCTCTTCTCTCACATACAGTATTATTAACCTGTAAAACTATTAAAAAATACCTCGAATCTGTTTTTCCCGTTCTCTTAATTTCCCAAGATCAGGAGCATATAAAGAATGCCTTTTCCCCAGTAGATCTGTGTAGCAATAACAGTAAAGCTATTCATCATATGATTATTAAGGATAAAGAAGAGTGATCCAAGGCTTTATCCAAAGGCTATTTATAATCAGCCGAAACCTCTGTAAATGATCTTATCCCATCAATATAATCCCGATAGGCGTTCTCCGGATCCTTACCGTGAAATACCTTGCATAATCCGCACATATCACAGTCAGATATGC
>CADCQV010000200.1 GCA_902803625.1 uncultured Lachnospiraceae bacterium | reverse complement strand
TTACTGATCCCATTATTCCTCTCTGTCCTTCATCCTGAAAAATAATCCGAAAGTTCCCACCCCTATGTTCACCGGTACTATGGGTGAGCCCTTGGTAACATATATCTCATCAAAGGATACTCTTTTTTCAACCTCTCCCCTGATAAAATCCAGTGCTGCCTTTGGAACGCCTGCGTGGGTTATGAAAAGCATCCTCTTATCAATATTCTTTGTGTCCCTTAAAGCTCCCGCGATATATTGTTTCCAGGCGCGCTCCCTGGAGCCTATATAAGCGCCGAAAAGCTTCGATTTTCCGTTCTTTAAGGTAAATGCCGCTCTTATCATAAAGGCTGACATAATAGTAGCTACAACCGAATTTACCTGTCCCGAGTAAGCCAGCGGATCTATCCTGTCCATCAAAAAGCTGGCATGGATATTTGACCTGTCAGACTCTAATCTCTCTATGATCTTTTCTATCCTCACTCCTTCCTCTGCCATCTGTGCGGCCTCTATTGCGAGAAGCGCGTGTCCGGAGGATACGGTAAGAGAATCAAGAATGGTTACATTGTCAAAGTTTCCTGCCGCCTCGACTGCGGTAAAATAGCTCTTGTCTATCCCTTTTTCCGGTCCCGAGATATGTATGATATTATTGGCCTGACGAAGCTTCGCGGCAAAGAAATCTTCGAAATCTTCTGCCTCTATAGGGAGTATCCTTACCCCTTTTCCCCTGTTCTCCACATATGAGATCAGAGCATCCGCATCAATATCCACTCCGTCCTTAAAGCACCCTCCCTCGGTCTCAACCTTAAGAGGGATCACCCCGATATCGTATTTTTCCGCAAGGGAAGGAGGCAGATCAGCAACACTTGAAACAGTGATCTTTATATTTGCCCTCTTCTTCCCCTTCTTTATCCAGGATACACTTTCCTCTAAAATATCCTCATCGGTGACAACGTACTTAAGAAGCTCCTTCGGGAGAAGACGCCTGAGCTCAACCTCCAGGGTACTGCCGTTAACAGGTTTAAGCACATAGCCGTCAAAACCCGATTTCTCGTACAGGTTCCGGCTCTCCCTTCCGGCATTTGCGGTTAAGGCAACGATCTTTGCCTCCCTGCTCTTTCCTCCGATCTGGTCCTTTATCTTCTTCATACACTCTATGCCGTCCATTTCCGGCATAAGGTGATCCATGAATATAACATTATACTCCGTATTCAGGGTCTTTTCCAGCGCTTCCACCCCGCTTGCTACGGTGTCCAGCTGAACCCTCGTGTCACGCAGGAGCTTTTTTATAACCATAAGGTTTGCCGCAGTGTCATCAACAGCCAGTATCCTTGCATCCGGGGCTTCAAAGCTTTGATGGTATCTGACTGCAGCCACCTCTCTCTGCCCCTCCATATCAAGTCTTTCCACAGGATTCGGATCTATAACCTCCTGGGGTATCTCCACGATAAAGGTTGTACCCTGGGTATAGATACTGTTGACGCTCACCTTTCCGCCCATAAGCTCTGTGAGCTCCTTCACGATGGAAAGCCCGAGACCTGTTCCCTCTATGTGGCGGTTCTTGTCCTCGTCCACCCTCTTAAATGCAGTGAAAAGATAGGGGATACTCTCCTTTTTTATGCCCATTCCCGTATCCGTAACGGTAAATATCAGGGAAACCTTTGCATCATTTAAGCTTTCACACTGTACGGAAAGGGTGATGCTTCCCTCGGCAGTATACTTAACGGCATTATTAAGGATATTTATAAGCACCTGCTTTATCCTCATCTCATCACCGTTCAGCTCCGACGGCAGATCCGGGGCGATATTTACTTCAAAGGCAAGCTCCTTTTCCATTGCCCTTATCTGTATCATTGAGGACACATCGGCGATCATTTCCGCGGTACTGTAATTTCCGGGTGTTAGCTGCATCTGCCCCGACTGTATCTTTGACATATCCAGGATATCATTGATAAGGCTTAAGAGCATACGACTCGCAGCCTGTATGTTCCTGGCGTCCTCCGCGATTTCCTCCGAGGCATCCTCACGGAGTATCATTTCGTTTAATCCGATTATGGTGTTAATGGGAGTACGTATCTCATGGCTCATACTGGAGAAGAAGCGGTTCTGGGCCCTGTTCAGTTCATCTATCTCCTCCTTCTGCCTCGTGGCTATCTTTGTCTCGCGCCTCAGCATATACACCTGGAAGCCCAGCATCATAGTCATTATGATACCGCATACGGCAAAGGAGGCATAAGAATCGAGGAAGAATTCCTCTTTTGAGTGGGGAATGATAAGGTAAGGGTATCTGTACTCCAGATAATAGCAGACAGCCACGATTATAAGTTCCGAAGCCATCATGGCGACTCTCCACCTGCCGTGGAGGATCATACCCGCATAGAGCATCGCAAATAAAAACCAGATGGTGGTACCGCCGTAGATACCTCCGCTGGTAAAGTACAGCACGGGGAAAAACACAAAGATCAGAAGAATGGCGGAAAGATTTACGGTCAGTCTGAATTTGTTGTTCTTGAACCCAAGGTATATTACAACCACAAGAATGATAAAGGCGATAAGCATATTCAGTATGCTCTCCGGGTTTTCACCGTTTATCACACTTGCGATAAAAGACAGCACCATTCCGCTCATGGCTATTAACGTGAGCAGCAGGAAGAGTCTTTCCTGTATGTCTCTCCTGTTATCGAAGAGAAAATCCTTAAATCTCTGAATCACCGCAAACTTCCTTTATCGTCAGAACGACATTTTCATATTCCGGAAGAAAGGCAGGGAATTCACTGTGTATATACTCCGAATTCCTTTCCTTTGCTTCTTCCTCCAGACGCCTTGCTTTTCTTGAAAGCTCCGACGCACCTATCATCAGGGATGAGCTCTTTACCGAATGTATCCTTATAACAAATTCATCCCAGTCCTCCGCTGAAAAATACTCCTTCAGCTCCTTTGTCTTCTGCCCTGCATCCTTTGCATATTCCTGCATAACGGCGATATACATATCCCTGTCCTTCAGGCAGTAGTCAAGCCCCTTCGCCGTATCAATGCCGGCTTCACTGAGAAGGGCCAGATCATCCTTTTCCTCCCTGCTTTCTTCTTCCCCGGGAACGTGATAGCGTTCCTTTTTTTCAGGCTCTTCCTCCCCTGCGCTTACATAGCTGAAGGATGTCTCCGGAAAGACCTGTCTTAAAACCCTTTCAAGCTCATTTAATTCTATGGGCTTATTTAAGAAGGCGTTGAAGCCCTCATTGATAAACCTTTCCCTTGCTGTACTTACGGCATTTGCGGTAAATGCAACCATCTTCGGGGGAGTCTCCACTCCGGGGATGGAACGGATCTTCCTTGCGGTCTCTATCCCGTCCATTTTCGGCATCATATAGTCCATAAATACAACATCAAAATCCTGTCTCATACAGCAGTCCAGAGCTTCCATCCCGGAAGAGGCACATACCGCCTCCACTCCGTACCTTGAAAGAATGCTCTTTGCCACCATAAGATTCATCTTCTCATCATCCACAACCAATATCCTTGCATCCCGAAGCTTAAGATGTTTTTCAGCCTCATCCCTTGCCGGATTATCCGAATTCATAACCTCCACAAGATTAAAGGTGCATACGGGTCTTCTCAGCACCTTCACCTTTGAATTCTTTTCAGGCTTGAAATCACTGCCGCAGACAACGATCACCGCCATTTCATCCGTAAGAGAATCCAGATATCCGGTATTTTTTAGATACTGATCCTCCGATACAAAGAGCTGGTTCAGCCTTACACTCTCAAGAACCACATTTAAACTCCCTATATTGTCAACCCGGTGCATGGTATTCTTTAATCCCTTTACGGCATCGGTTACAAAGCGGTTATATGCCTCACGCACAAAAGGCTCACCAAACCTTTCCAGATCAAAGAACCCGCCAACCACCTTGTTTTCAATATCATTAAGCACCATGCAGGGCGTGTCGTTTACCACGCCCTGGGGTATTGCTATCCTGACCCAGGTTCCTCCTCCGGGATTTCCCTTTACGGTGATAAAGCCCTCGAGAGCCCCGGTAAATCCCCTTGCGATACTCATACCAAGCCCCAGACCGCTGCTCGACCTGTCACGTCCCGAATCCGACTGATAGAAGTGCTCGTATATCTTTTCCCTTTCCTCCTCGGTCATTCCGATGCCCGTATCTATCACATCGATCCTAAGGTTCGTCCCGTAGTCCTGGGGTGCCGCGCTGAAGTGCACGAATACACAGCCTTCTGCGGTATATTTAAAGCCGTTTGAGATCACATGCCATAGTATCCGTTTAAGCTTCTGTGTATCTGTCCTCATAACGGAAGGGATCAGGGGATCAACATCAATAATAAGCTCCACTCCCGGATGATCATATATCTTCAATTCTTCAATGAGATCGTTGACCACAGTGGAAAGACGGTAATCCTCCTGATTGACAGCAAGCGCGTCCCTCTCTATCTCCGAATAGTCCAGGATATCACTTATCTGCTCCGAAAGCCTGTGACCGGCCTCCGACACCATTTTAAGCTTCTCCCTCTTTTCCGGATCCTCCTCTTTTTCAAGACACACCCCCGTGAGTCCGATAACCGCGTTTACCGGGGTCCTGATCTCATGTGAAACATTAGCAAGAAAATCGTCTGCGGATTTATTCTGGTTTTTCAGCTGGGAAATATATCTGTTATAGGCTTCCTCAGTCCTTCTGGTCTCAACTATGAACCTGCTTAATACAAAAGCGGAAGTCCAGAGGGCTGCAATATTCCATAAATAGCTCCCGGGGATATCGTTATTTGCTATTCTTATGACAAGGCCTGCTGTTCCGGTTGCACTGCAGGCATAGATAAGCCGTCTCTCCTTCGCCAATCCCATGAGGATAAGAAGCAAAAGAT
>CADCQV010000199.1 GCA_902803625.1 uncultured Lachnospiraceae bacterium | reverse complement strand
CAGCCAACCTATGATGAGTTTGCCGAATATGCAGAGCCCGTTAAGAAATCAAATGAAGACGGGGAAGAGGAGGAAGAGGACGAGAGTTTTAAGATCCCGAGACCTTCCTTTGTAGCGGACAACGCGCTTCTCTCATCCATAGGAGACAGTACGGAGAAGTGTCAGGAAAGCTATTCCACATATCTCTCGATGGCTCTTACAGACGGGGATCCGGTGCTGCAGCATGCTGAGTATGAGTATTCCGAGCAGGTAATAGACGAGGCATCGGCATCGGGTGTCGGCGGTCCCATTAATTACCTCAGGGATGTGCTCAATATAAAGGAAAGTGTGATAAAGCATTCCGACAGCGAAAAAGACCTTCTTGACAGCTCGCTTCTCTCCCTTGCAGAGGGTAAATATGAGGGTTCAGCCACGGCGGGGGTTTCAGAGGAATACTCCTCAGCCATATCCTCGGGCGGAAGTGCCGCATCGGCCGAAAACGTACTGAACAGTCAGGCAGACGAGCTCGAAGCAAAGAGGACTGAGCTGGAATTTCTGATCGATGCCTACAAGCAGCGCGAGGTGGCATCAAAGGCGCTGAGCTATGTGGAGGGCTGCATTATCTGGACTGACGGACTGTACGGCGGGGTGCAGAATGATGAATTCTCACCAAAGGCAAACGGATCCATTGACAGTCATATGAAGTGGCTCAAAGACCTGGAGGATCAGATAAAGAATTCCGACGACAGCCTGAAGACGAAGCTGGACGAACTAAATGATAAAAAGAATGATCTGCAGAAAAAGAGGGATTCAGCCCTTGACGATAATGATCTGGCGGGAGCAAAGGATCTGGATGCCCAGATAGCTGCCGTGGATCAGGATATCGCAGATGAAGAAGCCCGTACAGGAAAGAGCAGTGCGGATGACCTTGCAGATTCCATCTTAAATGACGCGAAGGCAGATCTTGCCAAGGATCCCAATGCTGATATATCCGGGGCTCTCGGTGCACTCTCAGGCATGGGAAATAAGGATGCCATAAACGAACTGAAGGGCAGAGCTGAGGCTGCGGGTGCTTCAAGCTCACAGCTTGATAAGATAGATGAAGCCGGAGATAAGGCAGGAGACGGCTCGGGAAGCGGTTCGGGCTCGGGAAGCGGTTCCGGCTCGGGCAGCGGCGCGGGAAGTGGTTCCGGCTCAGGAAGCGGCTCCGGGTCGGGCAGTGGCTCCGGAGACGGTTCGGGCGATGGTTCCGGAGACGGAGAAGGCAGCGGGTCGGATTCCGGAGCGGGAAGTGGTTCCGGCTCAGGAAGCGGCTCCGGGTCGGGCAGCGGCTCCGGGTCGGGCAGCGGCTCCGGAGACGGTTCGGGCGATGGTTCCGGAGACGGAGAAGGCAGCGGGTCGGATTCCGGTGCAGGAAGCGGCTCAGGTTCGGGAAGCGGTTCCGGAGACGGAGGAGACAGCGGCTCTGACAAGAACGGAAATTCACTGAATGAGGAAGACATACTCGCTATTCTGGACAGTATATTCGACAAGGATGTTGACAGTATGAATGATTCCGAGATCGCTGTCGCAACCTCTGCGGTATCAATGTTTGCACGCAGCGGAAACTCGGCTGCGGAAGATCTTACCGGTACTCTTGCGGACAAGATGCGTTCGAAGAAAAATAAATATATCTATAACCAGTACACAGCTAAAACTCCGGAGTATATAGACCTTCAGACAATCGGAAAGTGTACGGACTACAGATACTTCTATGACGACAGAAGGCGGAGTGCAACCATGTCAAAGGGTGCCTTGAGCTCTGTATTTGTAGTCGGTAATGACAATCTGGTCCGTGGTAAGGACATGGAAAACCTGAAATACAGTACTGTATCCCAGAAAGACCCGTATATTTCTGAGGATGATGCGACAGATCTCTTTGATGTTTACTGTGAGTATCTGGTAAAGACAAATTATGCCGTATGTCTCACAGCAACTATGGATTCAAGGGTGAAGGAAGTACTGGAAGCGCTGCAGGAAGGGTGAAGCTATGGCGGATTATCCCATAATATCTGATGTAAGTGCATACATTGTAAGGACACTCCGGGAGAAAATGTGCCCGGAACCCATTCCTTCTCCAAATAATATTGAGATAAGTTCCCCGCTCTCACAGGACGTGGACTATATAGTAGGCCTGTATCTCTATGACATAGTAGAGGATGTGCAGGTCACAACTCCCCGCCTCCAGCAAAGAGGCAGAGCGGAGCTCAGTAAGCCGCCCAGACCATATGCTCTATATTATATGGTTTTTATCAACGGTTCCTCCCAGATGGGACTAAAGGCACCGGATATACAGAAGATCATCGGACGTGTGGCACAGATCGTAAACGATAATAATTCCGTGCGTCCGGACGAGCTTCAATCCTGGCTCACGACCCAGGAACCTCCGATAACACTGTCTCAGGCGAAGATAAGTCTGGAGGAAAAGGTAAGGGTGTGGCAGGCTATCAACAAGCCATATCAGATAAGCCTGTTCTATAAGGCGGCACCTGTTTACCTGTCAAGCGGCGAGATCATTGAAACGCCGAGAGTCGTGGATGCAAGCTTCGGCCTGAGTATCACAGGCGAAGACCAGTAGCAGGTTTTAAAAACGTTTAATGAAAGGAGGAGAAAAATCGTGGCAGCTTCTGTTATTAGTGCAAGACTGGATCTTATGGTCAGGCTTATAGATACGACGACGGGAGCTATTGTAGACGAAAAAAATGTTTTATTTATGAGAAACGGCCTGGCCGTGAGACCGGAGTCAAAAGGAACGGGGGTCTTTATATTCATCAATACAGGCAGGGAAGATTTTCTTATGCGTTTGGAAGTATATGGATATGAGCCCTATGAGCAGGAGGTTCTCTATGGGGAACTGGATGAAAGACTGCCGGTTTTGAACATATTCCTGATGCCATCTGAGAGTGTGTTTAAGGGTGAAGGCTTACTTAGTTTCTCAGGTACTCTTCCTTTTCTTAAAAAGATCGAAGCAGTAGACTTAAGAAAGCCTGTCTGCATCTTTAATGAGTATGATGCGAAGAAAGGTATCGTAAAGGTATTCAGAACGGGAGCGGGCAAGGTGGAAATGGAAGATATTTACTACGGTCTATTGTCTTCGGACAAACAAAGCTATGAAAAGATAGAGGTCATTGATAACGTTACACCTCAATCTGTCAGGCTGAAGGAAACCTTAAAGGGAGAGTTCACTTCAAATTCACCTGTAATGCGCGTGGTCTTCGGAACCGTGACAAAGGATGGGGATTACCTTCTCCGGGTCAGGGATGACGGAGCGGATATCAGGTATCTCGTGCGCTATGAGGTAAATGACGAGGTGAGATTTCAGACGGTGGATTTCAGAAATATGGAGGCTTTATCTTGAGTCAGTTAACAGCAATGAGTGCGAATCTGCTTTGTACATTCGGAACCGCACCGGCACCGATAAAGGTGACATCACAGTCAGTGGTACTCACGGAGGGAAAACCGGCGGCAACCATTCAGGACTGTGCCCCCATGACAAATGTGGGTCCCTTCGGCATGTGTACATCACTTGCCAACCCCGCTGTGGCATCGGCTACGGCAGCCGCGCTGGGAGTTCTGACTCCCCAGCCCTGCACCCCCGTTCCGGCAGGAACGTGGATACCTACGAAGCCAACCATCATTATAGGGGGAAAGCCCTGTCTTACACAGGATTGCAAGCTTATGTGCTCATATGCAGGCTCCATTAGCATCACTATGCCGGGACAGATGAAAGTGACGGCAAGTTGAACGACAGAGTCGTTCGTTATTAAAAAGAAAGGAAAGATATTAAGATGGCAGAATATTTTTCACCCGGAGTATATGTGGAGGAATATGATAATTCCCCGCGTAGTATAGAGGGAGTAGGAACGAGTACAGCCGGCTTTGTGGGCATGGCTGAAAAGGGACCCATCGAGGGTGCACCGCAGCTCGTTACCAGTTTCAAGTCCTTCACACAGCAGTTTGGAGGATTCTTAAGTGAATTTGCTTACGGTGAGTACAGGTTCCTCGCCAACAGCGTAGAACAGTTCTTTGCTAACGGCGGCACAAGATGCTACGTAATGCGTGTTGCCCCTAAGGATGCTGCGGCTGCAAAGAGCAGTCAGGGAATCCTGAAGATAGAAGCAAAGAATCCCGGAACCTGGGGAAACAAGATACAGGTTACTTTAAATACTGTAAAAAAGCATAAGCTTCAGCTTATTGCCGAGACGGATACGGGCTATAAGGCAAAGAGTCTGGATGGCTTCAGGGAAGGTGATATCGTTGAATTCGAGGGAACCTATACCAGGATCAAGACCATCTTTGACAACATCGTTACCTTTGAGGATGAGCTTCCCGCCAATGTGGTGGACGACGCAATAATCCCCAAGGCACTGCTTTATCTCGTTACGGTTGATTTAGGAGTACGTTTCGGTGACGAGGCCGAGAATTATCAGGAGCTCAGCTTCAATACCGACAATCCCAGATATATCGGAACACGTCTTGCAGGAAGCGAGCTTATAAAGGTTGAAGTCGAACAGCTGAAGGAAGCACAGAACCCCGTTGAGGCCATTCTCGGTGACGAGATGGAGAGCGGAGCCTTCTTCCTGGATGGAGGAAGCGACGGTTCGGTATCCAAGGTTAATGCAGCAACATTTATCGGTGAGGACAACGGCCCCGGCAAGAGAAGCGGAATACAGTCCTTTATAGAGAATAATGTTGTCAGTATGATGGCAGTTCCCGGCGTCACCATGCCCGAAGTGATAGTTGCCCTTGTGGGACACTGTGAGAATCTTCACAGCCGCTTCGCGGTTCTGGATATGCCCGGAGATCTCTATAAGACCGCAGACCTCATTGAATACCGCAATATGATCGACTCGACCTATGCGGCAATGTACCATCCCTGGATACAGGTATTTGACCGCTCTTCCAACAAGGCGGATTTCATTCCTCCTTCAGGAGCTGTTATGGGTGTATTCTCCCGTACCGACATTAACAGGGGTGTTCACAAGGCACCTGCAAACGAGATCGTATTCTGTACCGGTCTCAAGACAAACTATACCAAGGGTGAGCAGGATATCCTGAACCCGGAGGGAATAAACCTTATCAGGGCCCTTCCCGGACAGGGGATCCGTATCTGGGGTGCACGTACAGCCTCCAGCAACAGCTCCTTCAAGTATGTCAACGTACGAAGGCTCTTCATTTATGTTGAGGAAAGCATTAAAGCCAATACCAACTGGGTTGTATTCGAGCCTAATGACAACACACTCTGGCAGAGAGTGGAGATCACTATTTCCGGTTTCCTGGATGGTCTGTGGAGAAACGGAATGCTGGCTGGTGATTCACCGGCAACAAGTTACTTCGTGGAGATCGGACCTTCGACAATGACAAGGGACGATATCATGAACGGCAGACTGATCTGTAACATAGGAATTGCTCCTTCCAGACCCGCTGAGTTTGTAATCTTCCGCATCACACAGTTCACAGCGGAAGCAGGCGGCGGAGAGGGCTGATATTAAACTAAAGAAAGGAAATAGATAACTATGGCAGCGAATACTTATGATAACGGTAAAGGATCTTTTTATCCGTTGACAAAAATGAATTTCCTGGTCACTGTTTCCCAGATCGCCGGGACAGCTGCTTTCAGCGAAGTGACAGGAGTGGAAAGTTCGGTGGATGTAATAGAATTCAGGCAGGGTAATTCAGGTTCCCTTGCTCCCGTGAAGATCCCCGGACTGGTTAAGCATGGAAATGTTACCCTTCGTATGGGTTACATCCTTGAGAGTGCTTTTAAGACATGGATACAGGAGTGTGTTTCCGAGACAAGGGGACAGCTGCCGAGATATGATGTAACGATAGAGCTTATCGATATCAATCCCGGTGCTCCCACACAGACGGTGGCATCGCCTACGGGTACCAGAACCTGGACCCTTACCAATGCCTGGGTTGCGAAGTACAATGCACCCGATCTCGATGCAAAGAACTCTGACGTTGCAATTGAAAGCGTGGAGCTCGCATATGAGGAACTGGTAATTCCGAACTAAGCGCCCAGATCAGGTTTTGTATGTTTTTCGGATGCATAAGCTTATGCTTATGCATCCCCTAAAGCAGACAAGATCATCATAGCAGAAACAGCTTTATCAGAGGAGAGAATATGGAAACGATCTATGAATTCACTTTACCGAAGGGATATATGGATTCGACGGGAGAGCTTCACAGGAGAGGAAAAATGAGGCTCGCCACGGCTGGTGACGAGATCTACGCCACCAGGGATCCGAGAGTTTTGCAGAATCCTTCATATCTTACAATTGTTATATTGAGCCGTGTGATAACCGAGCTGGAAGGTGTGGACAGCATAACGGCGACTCTTGTGGAGAAGCTTTTTACTGCTGATCTTGCATTTCTTCAGGATATGTACCAGAGGATAAACGATATAGAGCCCCCCACCCTTATGGCGGTGTGTCCGGACTGCGGCAAAAGCTTTGAGGTACCCCTAAATTTTACCGGGGAGGGATGAGGCTTTACCCCGAGGATGAGCTTTATAAGGAGATGTCCTTTATTTCCTACTATTTTCACTGGAGTGAGGATGATGTCCTGAAGCTTGAACACAGGCAGCGGAGGAAATGGTGCAGTGAGATATCCACCATAAATGCGAGCCTCAATCCCTCGAAAGAAAAGAAGGAAAAGAGCATTTTGGATATGAAGCCCGTGAGCTTCAATATGTAGCAGTAAGCAGCACGGGAGCACGGAGAGAAAATGTCAGGCGGAAATTACGACAGATCAAAAAAGAATTCCATATTGAACCCTGCGGTAAGCTATGCCTTTGCACTTCAGGTGGAAGCCGCATTTATGCTGCCATGCCGTTCCGTCAGGGTCTTTACCAAGGAAAACGAATTCGACTACTATCAGGAGGGCGGACTTAATGACTACGTTCACCTCTTGAGAAAGCCCATTTCAAAGCCCTTTACCTTCCAGGTGGAGCGTTATGTGGGAGTTTCCGGGAGTGCCGACTTTAATATGGGATTCCTGGATCCTCTGACTCTGGGAACGGATCTTATACTTCCCCTTGTTCTCTATGTAAACAGAAGCCCTGCTCCCGGATGGGCAGACAATATCAGCTTTACCAACTGTGCAAGGGCCTATATCTTTACAGGCTGTACGGTGACCGCAAAGGAATACGGAGAGCTGAATGCCGAGCAGAGTAAGCTTCTTACCGAGACCACTACCATAGCATACAGAGAGCTATTTACGATTAACCAGATAAGCCCTGCCTGGGAAAAGGGCGATTCCTGGTCATTGACTTCAGCGAAGGAATATCTGGGCAGCGGAGGTTCCAAAGGCGATAACCGCTCATCTAATGACACGAAGTCAGACCGGGAGGCTGCAGCCAGCCTGTGGACCCTGAAAAAGGATGATCCATATACTGGCAGCGGAACCTCACATGAGAAAAACCGCAGCGTAAATCTTTCAAAGAAAGATATGCAGAAAAAGAGTAAGAACGACAGGGCGGCTCTCTGGACTCTTAAAAATGGTGATCCATATACCGGAAGCGGGACATCCCACAAAACGAACTATTCAAAAAATGACAGTAAGGAGACCCGTGAGAAAGCGGCCAGCAAGTGGGAATATAAGGATCCTCCATATACCGGCGGCGGAACCTCACATTGGAAAAACCGCAGCAAAAATCTTTCAAAGAAAGATATGCAGAAAGAGAGTAAGAATGACAGGGCGGCTCTCTGGACTCTTAAAAAGGGTGATCCATATACCGGAAGCGGGACGTCCCACAAAACGAACTATTCAAAAAATGACAGTAAGGAAACCCGTGAGGAAGCGGCCAGCAAGTGGGAATATGTGGATCCTCCTTATACCGGCGGAGGTACCCCTCATGACGGCAACCGCTCAAAGAATGACAGCAAGGAAGACCGTGAGAAGGCGGCCAGTATCTACCCTCCGAACAGGCGGGCACTGATGGCCGACGTACTTGTCGAATCGGGCGGGGAAGTGATAAATGCTGAAGATACGCTCACCAATTGAACTGAAGGCCAGAAGAAGCTTTGTACACGACAATGAAAGCTTCTATGACAGGATCAGCGCGAATTATTCCTTTCTGGGCCGCGATATCGGACCGGAAGAGCTTCTCCACATTGCAAATACCCCTCCTGAGGTATATCTCGCCGAGGGAGACCTTACCACAGTTGCCGGAAATACCGTTATTAACAGCCGCAATGAGGAAAAGCTGGAGATCATAAATAATGTCTTAAACAGGATCGCGGTATCGGCGGATGCACATCTTACCTATCAGGACCGGGCCTATATCACGGATGTTCTTTATAAGATGGGTATAAGGGACGACCGCAGGTTTATGAACGAGGTAAGGCGCTATGTGGATGAGAGCCGGGAGGAGGACAGACTCATCAATATGTATCTCCTTGGAGATATTTTTGATGAGGGTGATCATATAAAGAATAGCTTCCTTAGCCTCGTAAACAGGGTTAACAGGCAGGAGGAGAGAAATAATGAGCTCTTCCTTTCCCGCAGCATAATGAACCGGCTGGGAACGGGTGCCGTTTATCAGATAGTATCGAATTTCAACAGGAGCATAACGGATAACAGCCTTAATATGTCGGAGTTTGCCGTTACAGGACAGACCGAATCCGCAAAGAGGATACTGACTGACAGGATAAGGGAGAGGGTATTAAGGAATAATCCGGAATTAATCTATCTTGAAAATGAAAGTGAAGATTCCGGGCAGCTAAACAGGGATAACCGTCCGGATGGAAATATTAATGAGGTCTTTCTTTCCGACAGCATAATAAACCGGCTGGAAAAGGATACCGTTAATCAGACAGAATCGAATTTCAACAGGAACGTAACAGAAAACAGCCTTAATATTTCAGAGGTTAACGTTACAGGACAGGCCGGTTTAAGAGACAGGATACTGACCGACAGGACGAGGGAGAGGGAATTATTAAACAGTCCGGAGTTAATTTACCTTGAAAATGAAAGTGAAGATTCCGGGCAGCACCCTGAAACAGCTTCCGCAGGAGCTTTGGAGACAAGAAGGGAAAATAACGTTGAACGTAATTTTAATTCCTATGAGCGGGAGCTTATAAGCCGGGAAAAAACCGGTATAAACATCACCGAAAGTCTGGGAAGCGCTCTTTTCCTCGATATTGCGAAGAATATCATAAGTAATACCCTGGAAAAAAAGGCGTACGGAAATAATGAGTGGTTTGATTTCCGGAGCATACTGTTCCGTTCCTCCGAAAATCTTTTTGAAAGAATCTCCAGTTTCTCCCGGGAAATGAACGCGGCGGGGAATATAATAAATAACGAATACCGCACAGAAGGAGCGGACATTACCTACAGGGAAGGCCCGGAGGAGATAAGTAATGAATACCTGGGAGCCGGATATGAAAGGAATGAAAGCAGACTTTCTGAAAGGAATGAATACAGCACAGAGGTTCAGGTAAACGAAAATACAGAGAACGGGGATATATACAGGAATGAGGTAAATATTGAGGGTGCTACGGTTATCCATCCCACAGCTCCCGTGGAGACCGCCTGGGAGATCATAAAAAGATATGAAAACAGCGTAAGCACGACAGAGCAGAACCGATACTTAAGTGAGACCGGCATCTTAAACCAAAGCTCTTCGGAGGAAAGCATAAGGACAGGGGATACCTTCAGGAATGAGGTAAATATTGAAGCTGCCGACCTAAGCTTCCCGGTAAACGAAGAAGAGAACATAACTAATTTAAGTGCAGATAACGGAACAGAAACCTTCGAAAGAGAGCTTATCAGGTTAAATGAGAAAAACTTAAGCAACGTAGAGAAATATAATGAGATGATGACCCTTATTCAGAGCTTTGAAAGGGAGACCAAGGAGACAGGAGGTCCTGAGCGTACCAGAAGAGAGGCGCTGAAAGCACTGGACGGCGGTGTGAACCTTGCTTCCATCATAAGTGAAGAGGAGGGCAGTGAGGAAGAAAGAAGGGACAGACTGTTCCGTGAGATAGTGAGGATCTTTCCTGACAGCTCGGGAGAGATATTCAATGTCATAGAGCAATATATGGACAATCCCCAGGCTGCAGCCGGGAACCTGAGCCTCGTAAACAGTAATCTTTCCGAGGCGGCAGAGGAAATAAGAAGACTTCAGGAAAGGGAGGAGCCACAGCCGGAAGAGATCAGGGAGGAAAGAAATGAAAGGAAAGAAGAGCTGATCTTCAGGGAAAACGCAACTCTTGATATAGAGGAGATACAGGAAAATATAGAGGAGCTAAGGCGGAATTCAAGAGTAACAAGGGATCGTGAAACCAGGGATGAAACAACTATCCAGAACACGGTCACCACGAGAAATGTTGTAAATACCACAAATACCTCCTTCACCGACAGGGAGGTCATGGATATAGAGGAAATGGTGGACAGGGGAGTAAGATCCCGTATGGGAGCCATTTCCGAGCAGGTTTTGAATAAGCTGGAAAAGCGGTTAAGGAATGAAAAGAGCAGAAGAGGGATCTAAGTAATGGCAATCGAAAAGGGTGCACAAAACCTGATCAAAAGCACGATAGGTGCTGTCACAAAGGCGGTTCTCTGCATCAGGAATGTGAACAAGGTAGGAAGTCTCGATCCGGAGAATCCTGATAAGGAAGCGATAAATCAAGGTATAGCGGATGCGGTAGAGATTGAAAAAGATCTTATGGAGAAGGCAAATGAGGCCTTAAAGGGCGGTGTCGTTTCCGATTACAACGACATAAAGGGGGTTGCTGAGGATAACGGATATATAGCAATTGAGGTGGAGTATAATCCTTCATCCTTGAGACTTGACACCACTGCGGGCAGGCAGATGAAGTACAGCGGCGACGGCGGAAATACCCAGCTGCAGCAGTATGATGCTCCTCCATCCACGACACTCAGCTTTGAGCTTCTTTTTGATGACGTGAACAATATGGATGCCTTTATGCTGGGAGATAACCCCATTACCAACTTTTCCGCTTCAAATATGATCAATGCTGTTTCAAGTGCGGTAAAGAGTAAATACAGCGTGCAGGATCAGATTGACGGGCTTCTGGCTCTTTTGACCATAGAGCCTGCGAGACATGTGATCTTTTTCTGGGGAGCCATGTGCTTCAGAGGCCAGGTCACCTCGGTTTCCGCCACATATACAATGTTCAATAAAAAGGGCTATCCCGTAAGGGGAAAGGTATCCATGCAGATAAGACAGGGTGAAGATCATGAAGCCCTGACTGAAAGCGATCAGCTTCCAAAGTATAATTATAACGAGAAATACTGGATGGATGCCTTTGATGCTACCTTTAAGAAGAAGAGCCTGGGAGAAAAGATACAGGGCGGGTTTGAAAAGGGTTTTAATAACAGTCTTTTGAATCTGAAGCTTTAAGGAGGATAAATAAATGGGTGTAAAGGACACACTTTTGTCCGGTCTGAAAACATTAGGGAACGATACCCTGGGGAACCTGGGCATTGTCGAAAAGGCTGTTATCGAGATAATAGACAAAAGAGAAGATGATTCCAAGCAGCCTCTGCCCGCCGTAAACATACAGGGACAGGGGGGCAATAACGGAAACGCAGGAAAAAAAGGCGAGCAAAACAAACGGCGCTACACAGTACAGTTTAATCCCACCTCGCTTCAACTTACAGGTTATGCGGGAGGACTTATTCAGAAGCTTGATTATACCGCCGGAAAGAAACCGAAGAAGAATGACGGTCAGTCTCCTCCGGAACAGCCGGGTAAGAATGAGAATAAGGATCATCCGAAGAGTGCGGCCTATACCGTGGGCAATACCACGATAAGCTTAAATGTCTCTCTTCTTTTTGACAGCTGTGACCCCATGGATGCATTTATGAGTGACAAGATCAATCTTTCTCCGACCGGTGTGACCACCGGGATCATAAAGGCCGGAATGTCGATGGGGGGTAAAAAGAAGGTGTCGGTTCAGAAGGATGTTGAGGCCTTCATAGCAGCCCTTAGAAACCGTTACACCAGGAAGATCATATTTTACTGGGGAGACTTTGAGTATAAGGGGGTCCTCAGAAATGTGACAGCAACCTATGTCATGTTCAATGTTATGGGAGAGCCGGTAAGAGCCCATGTGGATCTCGGAATGATCTGCGTTGATAAGGATCTTTCCAAAAAGTCCCTGAAGGTATGGCAGGATAAATACAGAGAGATCTTTGGCGCTAAGGACAGAAAATGGTATGATGCCACCTCGGGAGATCTTGGGAGCAGGAGTTATGTCAAGGCGAACAAGATATTCGGGAATATTCTGAATATCTGACTATTTGGTTTGTGATACGGCGATAGTAAGCTATGACATAAATGTCATTCTGAGCGAAGCGAAGAATCTTTTTGCGGCCCCCATTCGCGCATGGCGCACCGATGGCAGCCGTGCTCAGCACGGCTATACGCCATTCAAAATGTGCCACTGGCACATTTTGCATAAACGGGGTCGTGAAATGTCCACTGGACATTTTACCATTCTGAGCGAAGAAAAGAATCTATAATATAATTGTATTATGGCAGAATTCGAATACAGTAAATTAAGCGATGCATATGACGACTTTGAGTTTCCGATCGTAAGGCTTACGGTGGACGGAAAAGAGCTGTCCAAAGAGGAAAACCTTATGGTCACTGGGCTTGATGTGGATCTCACAAGCGGTTATGAAGCTTCGGTCGCCACAATTACACTTGCAGGATCCTATAATGCCGACTCAAAGAGCTTTGATGTAGAAAAAACAAAGAAATATATGCTCCTTGGATCCTCAATAATAATTGCCACAGGTTACGGAAACGTTTCCCGTGAGATCTTCAGGGGATTTATAGCGAGGGTTCATTTCATCATCCCTCCCTCCATTGAAGACGAGATACCCTCCGTGGAGGTCACGGCAATGGACGCCAAGGGTCTTATGATGGCAAACCGCCACTCCAAGAGACTGAAGGCAAAATTCTATTCTGACGCGGTTAAGGAGGTTCTGGAGACAAATACCTTCCTTTCCCAGAAGGATGAAATGGGTAAAGATTTCACCGTCTTAAATATCACCGACACCCCTGACAAGCAGGAGGGACAGGGGGAAAGCGGAACCACCGACAGAAGGGTCGAGATGGTGGAGGAAAGTGATTATGAATTCATTGTGAAGGCCGCAAAAAAATTTAATTTCGAGTTCTTCATAGTGGGAGGCAATCTGTACTTTATAGAGGCAAAGAAAAATACGACGCCGTTGATCGTTCTTTCCCCGGGCTGCGGAGTGGGAGCCCTGGACATCGGCTATGACATAAGCGGTATAGTGCGCTCGGTTGAGGTCAGGAATATAAATATGGAGGATGGTAAATTCTTAGGGAATACGAAGAAGACCACCACGAAGATCTCTCTCGGAAACAAGGCAAAGCCGCTTGTCGAGAAGCAGTCCCTGGTGTATATCGATCCCACTGCAAGGAGCAAGGATGATGCGGGATACAGGGCACAGTACCTTATGGATACCATAGATTACCGCTTTGGCAGCATAAGCGCATCCTTTACCGGGCTTCCGGAGATGGTGCCGGGACGTTTTGTTACGCTCTCCGGCTTCGGAGAGCCTCTTGATAACGATTTTTATCTGAGAAGGGTCAGGCATATGATCGGAAATGATTCCTACAGGATACAGATAGAGGGTGTGGCCAATTCAATAAAGCAGTGAGTACAGTGTAAAACAGATGGCGATTTTTGACATAATAGAGGATGTATCAAAAAAACAGATAGAGAAGACGGATACCGGAGACTCCAGGATAGTCGGGATAATGCTCGGGAAGGTTGTAAAAAACTATGACGAGAATATGCCGGGCCGGGTTTCGGTGATCCTTCTTTCCAGGGAAGAGGTAAAAGAGGAAAACGGAGACCAGAACGGACAGGGAAACGAGGATGAAGCCAATAATTCAAGGCTTCTCTGGCCGAAGGTCGTAATGCCTTCCTCCGGAAGCTCCTGGGGACATTATTTCATTCCCGAGATAGGGGATCTGGTTCTGGTAGCCTTTGAGCAGGGAAATATCGACAGACCCTATGTGGTGGGCTGTATCCCGAAGAACAATGACCAGATACTGACAAAAAGCAAGGATGAGAAGAATAAGTATAAAAAAATTGTCACCAAAAACGGCAGTGCCATTATCTTTGAGGACATAGTTCCGGACGAGAACGAAGGCGGGGGTGAGGATCCCGGAGCCAAGGACAAGATCACGGTTGTGACGGCTCTGGAGTCCCATCACATTCTTCTCGATAATGAAAAGAAGCAGATAGAGATCTCTGATAAGGAGAAGAAAAATCTTGTCCGTCTGTCAACGGATGAGCAGAAGGGACATATTGAGATAACTGCTGCAAAGAAGCTTACCATTACAGTTGGGGACAATGTCTCCCTTGTAATGAACGGTGAAACGGGCGCGGTCACTCTGAAGGCAAAGAAGTTTACCGTACAGACCGATGAGAGCCTGACACTTGAAAGCCAGGGTAAGGCAGAATTCAAGGGAACAAATGTGACCGCAGAGGGCAGCTCTATGCTGAAGCTCAGCAGCAACGGAGCGGTGCAGGTTTCCGGAACACCAATTAAACTGGGCTAGGCAGGGAATGAGATACTATGGCTGATACAAAATTTCTGGGTACGGGATGTAAGTTCCCGGTAGAGATCGACCCGGCAACCGGAAGATTTATGACGGTTTCCGGAAACAGGTCGGTAAAGGAATCGATCTATCTTATACTTATGACGCAGAGAACGGAGAGGCTGGTCAGACCTTCCTTCGGTTCGGACATAATGAATTTTACCTTTATGGACACCGGAACAACCATGATGTCCATATTGAGGAGGGATATCGCCCAGACAATAATGGATAATGAGCCAAGGGTCGCAGATATAGATGTTACCACAGAATACCGTGATAAGCAGGGTGTGATATATATAAATCTTGAATATCTGGTCAGAGATACCAATACCCGGGACAACATGGTATTTCCCTTCTATCTCGACAACGGAACGAAGGAGATGGCCGAGAACGAGGAAGGGGATATGATACCTGACGGCTATGAAGGCGAATACAATGACTTGGAGGAGAGCGGATCATAAATGAAGCTTTACGATTGCTCCATACAGGACACCGAAAACAGAATAGAGGAGCTTGCCGCACATTATGTGCCGGAGTGGCATTTTGACAGGAACAATCCTGATATAGGTACTGCCATTGCAAAGATCTTTGCGGTACAGATGCAGGAAAATGTGGGACTGGTCAACCGTATGATGGACAGGTTCCACGCTGAATTCGTGAACATGCTTGACATCTCCCTTAAGCCGGCAAAGCCTGCCGGCAGTCTCGTACAGTTCAATCTTATTGAGAATTCCGTACCGGGAACCATGGTGAGAAAGGGAACCAGGCTTGTTTCCGCAGGAGCTACGGGCAACGGAGAGGGTGTTCTCTTTGAGACCGACAGGGAGATATATGTCACCAGCTCAAAGATAGTCGATGCTTTCATGACCGACAGAGAGGAGGGTACCTTTGTCCCTCTTCTCGGAAACTTTACGAACCCTGAAATAATAGAGGGTGTGGAGATCCGCGAGGAGGAAGCGGAGGAAACCGAGGAAGCGGAGGCTGAAACAGAGGAGGTTGAAGCAGAGGACCCGTACAGGAATACCATACGTCCCTTTGTACTTTTTTCCGAAAAGGGGAATATTGCGAGAAGCGTCCTGATACTCTATCACGAATCCGTATTTGATCTTGAAAAAGAGCCTATTTACGTCAGGCTTTCGGGAAATACGGAGCTGAATGAAAAGATCAAAAATGGTGAATTCCATTTCAGGTATTACTCAAAAAGCGGACTTAAGGATTTCGACCGTGTAGAACTAAAGGAGGACGGAGAGACCTTCGAGCTTGAAAAGCATGATCTGAATGCAAAATTCAATCTCGGAAACAGAGAGTATGCGGTGGTCATACTGGAGGCCGAGAATACGATCAAGCAGGATATCGAGGCGGAGGGCATTTCTCTCTCATCCTCGGGACGGGAAAGACCGCTGGAATTTGTAAATGACGGAAGTCTGGACATGGACATCGACAGGTTCGAGCCCTTTTCAGATACACTTTCGGTATATAATGAATGTTATCTCGGTTCCGATGTATATTTTTCAAAAGGCGGGGCTATGATAACCCTTACTTTCCACGTGAATTACGGGGAAAAGGGACTGTATCTCACCAGACAGGAGGAAGAGGTACAGCTGAAGATATTCAAGAAAAAGCCGAAGGTGATAGCAGCGGATATTCCGGCTGACGCATATGCGGACGAGATCGTTATGGAATACTTTAACGGTACGGGCTGGAGGAAGCTTCGCTGCAACAGTGATGTGTCCGAAATGTTCGCCCGTGTTGACGCCGGGGATTATGAGATATCCTTTATCTGCCCGGATGACTGGGAAAGCACGCAGAGCGGCGCATATATGGGACGGGCCATCAGGATGAGACTCATAAAATCCGATAACTGCTTCCTAAGGCCCGGAATACATCACTATCCGATCATCTCGAATATGAAGGTTTCCTTCTCCTTCCGCGGACACTTTGTTGCACCCGGGAGAACCTTCCTCTTTGCCGGTACACAGCGAAGAGAGATCACCAGGGAGGTAAAGTCTGAAGGCCGCTTTGTGATACTGTCCGGCGGAAAATACAGTGACGACGCACTGTACCTCGGCTTTGACAAAAAAATGGAGGGAGGACCGGTAAGCCTGTATTTCGAGCTATCCGAAGCCATCAATACCAGCTTTTTGAAGTGCCGCTTTGAGTACAGCAGTATCCACGGCTTCAAGAGGATGAAGGTTGTGGATCATACACTGAATTTCTCCAGATCCGGTTCGGTGATGTTCATACCACCCTCAGATATGGCCTTTGTGACATTGGAGGACAGAAGGAGGGTATGGATAAGGATAAGCCGTGTACACCCCCAGAACAATTCGGAGAACAGTCTTTTCCTGCCGAAAATACAGAAGATACTGGTAAATGTTGTCGGGGTTTCAAATATTGTCACCGGCAACGAGGAGAATTATTATATAAATGAGTCGGGACCGAACATGCACTTCAATCTTCCACAGGGGAATATCCTGGATGCTGAGGTATGGGTGAATGAAAAGGGATCTCTTTCAAATGAGGAAATCGAGCTAATGAAGGAGAATGATCCCGGATCGATCCGTGTTGAATATGATATGCTTGGAAATATCTATGCGGCATATGTAAAATGGGAGGAGACGGACAGCTTCTTAAATAAGACGGGCAGACGGGTCTATATGATAGACAGGGCTGTTAACGAGCTTGTCTTTTCTGACGGAAAGAAGGCCGACATACCCAGGGTTGTGGATGACGTGTCGTTCAAGGTACGTGTCCGCATCAGTAACGGCTATGACGGAAATGTGGCTGCGGGAGCAATAAACGAGTTTGCCCGGACAGAGCTCTATATGGACAGTGTTACAAATCCTGTCCGCTCTTACGGCGGCTCCAATATGGAAACGGTTCACGCGGCTTTACGAAGGGGCGCCAATGTGATCTACGGACGGGGAAGACTCGTGTCCGCAAACGACTATAAATGGACGATATTAAGCTACTCCGACAGTATAGACAAGGTGGCGTGCATTGCCGGAGATACCATAGGCGGGGATTATAATGATGCCGACATTTCCTTTGTGCTCCTTATGAGGGATTTTGCCGACGGCTCTTTCTCCTTCCACAGTATCTCCGAGGAGCTGAAAAAATATCTTCTCACCATATCGTCGGTAACGGTCTCTCCGGATAATATACATATAGTGGAGCCTGTATTCGTGAGTGTATCGGTCAATGTCTGGGCGGATGTGGGAAGCATAGACGAGAGCTTTGAAACACAGAACCTGATAAAGACCACACTTAAGGATTATTTCAATCCGGTGTCCGATGGTGAGAGCGAGGGCTGGGAAATAGGTGTGATTCCCAAGCAGAGCCAGATCATGATGAAGCTTGCCTCATTAAAGAGCCGGGCTGTGATAAGGAAGATTTCGGTAATAGCGAATTACGTTGACAGGGGCGGTTCCCATGAAACCGACATTTCTGATCTGAAGGTCACTCCCTTCATGGTTGTGAAGTCCGGAGAACATAAGGTTTATATCAACCTGTCGTCAACTGATTAACGGAGAACGGACAGATGCTGCGAATAGAAGAGATTTCGGGAAGAACATATCAGGAGAGAATGGCGGACTCCCTTACCGCCCTTCCCCTTATTTCGGAGGAATGGACAAACTATAATGCCTCCGATCCCGGAATAACGATTCTCGAAAACCTCATAGCCTTTGAAGCACTTCAGGGCTCATATATAAGCAACCTGGACTTTGAGACAAGGTTCAGGCTTCTGAAGATGGCGGGCTTCACACCCTCCAGGGCGAAGTGCGCGAGGGTTCTTCTTTCCCCTGTGAATACGGAGAAGAGCTTCCGGCTCAGCGCAAACCAGAAATTCAAGCTCGGCGATCTTATTTTTGAGACAAAGAAGGCCGTGAATACCGGCGGGATTTCCCTTACGGGGATATTTTCCTACTTCGGAGGTTCCTTCCACGATTTCAGCTTTTTAAGCGACAGGGAATACAGGATGACCGCCAGGGTGTTCGGAGAAGAGCCTGAGGCAGGTGACAGCATATATTTTATTTCCAATGCCTTTCCGGAACCGGGAAGCGATACCTGCTTCTATATTTCCATGGACACCAGATTCAACAGGAATCCCGTAACCGACCGGTCCGACAATATCTTTGCATCCCTTAAATGGGAATACCATACGGCTGAAGGCTTTAAGGAACTGAAGGTTCATGACTATACAGGCGCCTTTCTTTTAAGCGGAGAGATCAAATTCAGGATTCCGGACTTAAAGGCCGTACCTTTTGACGGAGCCCCGGTAAAGGGCTATTGCATAAGAGCCACACTGACACATGCAAGCTATGATGTGGTTCCGAGATTCAAGTCGGTGAACGGCTTTCTTTTCGAGGTATGGCAGAAAAATTCCAGATCACTCTCAATAACCAGCCAGAAAACGGACAGGCTGGAGATAACAAGTCCTTTTGAGGACGAGTATGTACTGGTATTTGCGAAGGAAAAGAAGGGCTCCTCCTACAGAAGATATGAGCTTGTAACCGGCTACGGCAAAAAGGGCAGGTGCTGTCTCTACGAGAGAAAGGGAAAGAGAAGGTTTTCCCTGACATTTGATGAGGAGGCCTTCGGATATGTTCCCTTCAAGACAAAGGATGCTGTGCGTGTCGTACTGTACAGCGAGGAGGTTATGCGGCGCTACCGCATAGGCCAGGTTCTGGGATATGACGATCAGGAGCTGGAGCTTCCGTTAAATCATATTGTACCGGACAGCTTCTGTCTCATAGCAAAGAGGTATGATGAGGACGGCAGTGAGATCTTCAATTTCGTCCGTCCGGGGAAAAATGAGGGGGATGCCCTGACCTTCCATCTCCTTGAGAATGACGGAAAGATCATAATAGAGGATGCGGGGGACTACATAGGGGCAGAGCTTTTTATGGCTTCGGCAGCGGTCACTGACGGTGCCAGGGGAAATATCAGAGCCGGAAACACACTGAAAGCCCTTGAAGTAGAGGGAAATCCCGGCTTCTACAATCCCGGACCCGGAAACGGAGGGGCATACAGAGAGAGCCTTGAGGAGGTAAGAAGGCGCTTCAGGGAGGATATATTTACACCCTACACCTGTATCACGGCGGCCGATTATGAGAGAGTGGTGGCGGCCACTCCCGGGCTTTGTATCAGGAAGACAAGGGCGGTCATGGATGAAATGGATAACATAGTCCATATCGCCGTGATGCCTGGAACGGATGAGAAGTTCCCCACTCTTTCGGAGGAATACAGGAAGTCGATAAACGATACGCTTTTTGAAAGAAGGCTTATCACCACAAGGTTCCAGATACTGTCCCCGGTATATACGAAGGTGTCCGTAAAGACCACGGTATATGTAAAGAGACATTTCGGTGATGCCCTTCTGCACATAGAAACTGCTTTGAAGGAAAAGCTTGATTATATTTCCGGGGATAATAATTTCGGCGATGTGCTCCGCTTCGAGGATGTTTTTCACGCTATGGAGGAGCTGGAATGCGTGGAATATGTATATGAGCTCTTTATGAGGCCGGAGAATGCAAAATATGCGACCCTCAGAGATTCAAACATATATCCTGCGGAAAACTGCCTTCTGTATCCGGGAAATCTGGATATTGAGATAGTGGGCAGCTGATCTTATAAAGCCCTGTTGTAACTATTCAGAATCCGAAAGGTTCTGAATAGATACACGCAGTTGATGAAAGGAGCGGCATAGAAAGAATATGCCCAGATATTCCATAAGAAAAAACAGAATAATGGAGGGATGCCATAAGGGCTTCAGCTATGATCCGGTCAATAAACCTACGGTCCTTACCTTTGATCCCGAAGAGATGTTCCATGCGATCTTCCTTAAGGGGATCGATTCCACGATAAAGGGGGCAGAATGGGGGAGACTTTCCTTTAAGGCTGCCGGATCGGATGAAGCCGCATTGACGGTTTATATTCTTTCAACCGACTACAGGGAGGATCTTTCGGAAGCCGCGGGAATGGATATTGATAAGTATCTGTGCGGGGAGGAGGCAAATGCAAGGGAGAAGACCGAGTTCCTGAAAAGAATGGGTGCGGTCCGGATAAACGGATGCTCAGACTGCCTGCTCTATGATGTTTCGGGTCAGTACATCTTCATAGCTATAGAGGTTTCCGGCGAGGGGAGCCTTGATATCTCGGATATCGTCCTCGACAGCAAAGGGGATAATTTCATGGATACCTATCCGGAGGTGTACAGAGAGAGAAACAGCTTTTTCCACAGATATCTTTCCATATTTTCGTCTATATACAATGACTTCCAGAGAGATATTGATTCCCTGTCGGATGTTCTGGATCTGGATAAATGCAATAAAGAACAGCTGATAATCTACGGTGGCTGGATGGGTATGGATCTTTCCGGAGGGTTTCTTATGGAGGATGTGCTCCGGCAGCTCGTAAAGGAAGCATACAACCTGAACCGTATGAAGGGAACCAGAAAAGCGGTTGAACGCATACTTGAGATCATACTTAAGGAAAAACCTGTTATAATAGAACATAATCTTGTTCGCTCGGCCATCAGGGAGGAGGAGATCGAGCTTCCCGAAAACTTCAAGACCAGGGGAATATATGATGTGACCATATTGGTGAAGCGTCACATTACCGAGGAGATACGGCATCAGGTTCTGTATATCCTAAACCAGTATATGCCCCTTAGGACCCGTATATCCTTAGCCCAGCTGGACGAGAGACCTGTTGTCGATTCCAACAGCTACCTTGATATCAACACGAGACTGCCCGGAGAAAGCAAGGCTGTTCTGGATAAGGAAATATCAATGGACGGTATAACGGTTTTACTGTAGGGAAGGAGAATTGCCGTTACTTATGAACATAACGGAAGTTAGGAACGGGAATAATGTGCATATGGAGGTGGAGGGAAGGATAGACAGTTCCACCTGTGCAGAATTCCAGGACAGGCTGCTCAAGGCCTTTCTTCATTCGACTACCGTCACGCTTGACCTGGCGGGTGTTGTTCAGCTTTCAAGTGCCGCACTCAGAGCTCTTATGCTCGGAAAGAAGACCGCCGAGTCCAAGGGAGGCAGCCTTGTGGTCCTGAATGCAAATCCGGCCGTAAGTGATGTTTTCAGGGTGACGGGCTTTGATAAGCTCCTTGATATTCGTTAGAAAATGATAAGCTTTGAGAAGATCAGAAAAACCTTCGCGGAGGGTGAAAACCCGGTATTCGAAGAATTCAGCGAGTATATTGATGAGGGAGAATTTGTCATCCTCACGGGGAAGAGCGGAAGCGGAAAAAGCACCCTCATAAAGATGCTCCTTAAGGAAACCGAGCCTGACGGGGGGAGGATAATGGTGGACGGCCGCGATCTCTCAGAAATAAAACCCGGGGAGATACCATTTTACAGAAGAGGGTTGGGAGTGATCTTTCAGGATTTCAGGCTGTTTGATGAGTACACTGTATTCGGAAATCTGGAGGTCACACTAAATCTCACCGGAGGCAGCGGCAAGGATAAGGAAAAGAGGATAACCGATATCCTGAAGCTTCTGGGCATAGACAGACTTCATAAGCGCTACCCCGGGGAGCTGTCCGGCGGGGAAAAGCAAAAGGTCTGTATGGCAAGGGCCATAATAAATGACCCGAAGATAGTACTGGCAGACGAACCCACCGGAAATCTCGATCCCGGGTCATCGAGGGAGATATTCAGGCTTCTGGAGCTCATCCACAGACACGGTACAACCGTGCTGATGGCCACACATGATTATGATACGGCCGGGGCCCTCATCAAGGAGGGAAGAAGGGTTTCTCTGGACAAATAAACTAATTGAAAGGATATTTACGATATGTCTGTTATTCAGAAAATACTGCTTGCATTAAGCTGCGTACTCTTTGCGGCAACCATATACTGTCTGTTTTTGAAGGACATTTATCTGGTGGTGTTTTTCTTCCTGCTGCATTCACTGTGTCTCATTTTCTTTTCCTACAGGACATACACGGATATTGCAAGCACAGCCCACTTTTCAGATACCTACCAACAGGATATCGGAATGGAGATAGCCTCAAAGAATAAGGAGCTGGAGAAGCTGAAGGAGGAACTGGAGCTCAGGGAAAAGAAGAACAGCGAGCTTTATACCAACGTTGGAGAGCTGAATGAAAAGCTCGAAGGCTTCGAGAAGGAGATAAGCGCCCTTAAGGAGGAAAAGGCCGCTCTTGAGGAAAAATTCCAAAAGGACAGGGAGGAGAAGCACACGGATTACGGCGCACTGCTTCCGCCTGTCAATGAGGAAGAGCATTCCGAGACCGTGAATATCCTGGACATTGCCGAGATGGCAAAGGAGGAATTCCTTACGGATGCAAAGAATGTGAATATGGCCATCAATATTTCATCCGCTGACAGCACACTTCTGGTGAAGGCAGATCCTAACCGTCTTCTCATACTGTTCAGGAATATTATAGATAATTCCATAAAGTATATGAGGAAGGCGGGAAGTCTGGTGATCACCGTATCAACCATAGGAGACGACATCTTCATCGTTTTGAAGGATACGGGAGAGGGGCTGCCGGAGGATGAGACAAAGCATATATTCGAGCTGAATTACCAGGGCAGCAACAGGGTAAGCGGCAACGGCCTGGGGCTTGCACAGGCAAAGGCCATCGTGGAATACTATGGCGGAACCATATATGCAAAGAGCAGGAAAGGATTCGGAATGGGGATCTACATTCAGCTCCCGGCGTAAGGGTAAGAACAGATGAGAAACGGAATAGGAAAAAGAATACTTATCATAGTTGCTCTGTTTTATATTTTTGTGACTCTTTTCGCGGTGGGCATTCTGGGTATATCCACGGTTTCAAAGGAAAATCAGAAGATCCTCGAGGAAGCTGTCGATGCGCAGATGGAAAACAGGGTTGCCGCAATGAGTAAGCTGCAGGAAAAAGAGGATAAGGAGACCGTTTCTTCCGATGAGTCCGAAGAAGCCACAGAGGCAGCTTTAGAGGCTTCCACAGAGGAGGCAGCTGAAGCATCGGACGAAGAGACAGCCGCAGAGGATACAGGCACAAAATATTATGCCTTCACCGCTAATAATTCCGCCGGACGTCTGAATATCAGAAAGGACCCCAGCACCAGCGCAAAGATAGTGGGAAGGATGCATCCCGGAGACACGGGCTTTATACTTGATATCGGAGACGAGTGGTCCAGGGTTTCCGTGGAGGAAACAAAGGGGTATTGCGCAAACGAATATCTGTCCATAAGGGAGATAAAGGAGGAGGAATATCCCGAAGAGCTGAAGCCCCTTATGGGGCCGGAAGAGAGCGGAACCTGATGAGACTAAATGACAGACTGGTCAAGGACCAGCAGAGGGTAGAAAGGGCGAAGACACTTCCGGATCCCTATTATGATTCGGAAGCTGCCTGGATGGAATATAAGGACAGGGAGAAGGAAACCCCGTTAGACAGGAATAAGGGGGCTTTTGCCGTAGAGGACAAGAAATCCTTAAATACCCGCCCCTCTGTTTTTGACGAAACGACTGTCTTCAGGACCGGGGAGTAAGATGAGAGCTGTATATGGATAAATACGATTCAAAACTTCGAAGTAAGCCTTTTGGCAGCTATAACGAGTACATGGAGTATATATTTGACTGCGTGAATATCGGCGTGGACAAATATATTGACAAAATGAAGACCATGTATGCTTCCGGGGACGGCGGCTACAAGAACGTGCTCTATCCCGATATAGAGGTGGTTTCTGATCTTACCAATGCAAAGATAGAAAGATTCTACAGGGATTCTGAAGAAGATGCTGAGAACGGAGAGGAAGCTGAGAAGGTTCTCGAAGAGGAAGAAGAGGACGATGAGGATGAGCCCTTTGATGAGGAGCTTTTGAGTCTTCTCGGAAACTTCGGTGCCTCGGACGGTCCGGATGAAGAGAAGGGTGAAAAAGAGGAGACCGGAAAGGTCAAGGTCAGCGCTCTTTCCATAACGGAAAAGCTCGATTTCATAAAGGAGAGGGCAGCTCTTACCGTTGAAGATGGAATAAGCCTTCCCTTCTATGAACTCTGCGAAAAGCTAGGATATGAGCCATTTACCGTGTTCTGCTTTGCCTGCGGCATCCTTTCATCTACCCAGACCGACTATGCGGGAGTATTCCAGATCATAAACGAGAATATGAATCTGTCGGCTCCGACCATCGAATCGGCGGCAAGGGTTTTCTACGGTGACCGTTTCTCCATAACCGGTGCATACGGGGATATGTCCACATGCTTAGAGCAGCTTCTGCCGCTCCTTTCATTGAGCGTAATGAAGAGCATGCCCTTTTCCACAGTTGTATCCCCGGATAAGAGGATAATCGACTGCCTCTTCGGACGGAATCCGGATAAGCTTGATGAAGACTATTCACGTTTCATCTCGATGCTTACGAATAATGAAGAGCTTAATCCCATTATGGCAAATAAGGGGATACTTGACGAGATGATGATATCCTACGATGAGGGTGTCAGGATCTTTTATTATTACGGAGACGAGGGAAGCGGGAGAAGATTTTTCGTAAAGAATTTCTGCGCGGACCGGAAGATCAAGGCTATTGCGATAAACTGCAAAAAGCTCTTTAATTATGATTTCCAGTTCGTAGACCGTGCTCTCTGGGCGGTTACCAGGGAGTGTATCCTTACCAATTCCTGCTGCTGCCTTACGGAGCTTTCCTATCGTGAGGAAGAAAAGGAAAAGTTCTTCGGATATATGGATATGGCCTTTTCAAAGCTCACCGAGCAGGAGATCACTGTTTTTGCGATGAGTAAGGAGCATATTGATTTCAGGGAGGTAACAAAGATAGCCTATACGGAGCTAGAGCTTCCGACTCCCGACACCGGGGAAAGACAGGCCTGCTGGGAATACTTCTCAAAGTCGTATACATTGGACGAGGGCATTGATATGCTGGAGATGTCCACAAAGTTCCTCTTTACGCCCGGAAAGATAAGCGATGCCCTGAAGTATGCCCGTTCTCTTTCCACCATGGCTCAGGAAAAATCCATTTCAAGGGAGAAGCTTTTCCAGGGCTGTTATAACCAGATGAGCTCGGAGCTTACACAGAAGGCCACCAAGGTAAAGGCAAACT
>CADCQV010000198.1 GCA_902803625.1 uncultured Lachnospiraceae bacterium | reverse complement strand
GTCAGGGCTTTCGGATGATGTAAAGGCGACTATTGATGAGATCACGGATATCCTCCGGACAGATACCAAAACCTGGCAGAATATGGAGCTGGCCTGGCTTGTAAAAGAGGCCACCGGGGATATGGAGGAGCTTCTTGACGAGATCGCGGATAAGGCGGAGGAAGCAAATGACGACGGGGATCTTGATGACGATAAGTATGAAGAGATCGAGGACTTTGTGGAAGAGCAGGAAGAGGATATGGAGGACAAGGATCCCGAGACTCTGTATGAAGAGATGAGGGATGATGCAGAAGAAAAGCATGATAAGGGAGAATTAAGCGACGAAGAGTATGAGCAGATTCTGAAGACCATCGACAAGGCCGAGGAAGAAGGTCTTGATGTGGACGAGGAAGTGCTTGAAAGGCTTTTAAAGGGAAGCACACTCATTGCGGAAGGACAGAGGGCAATAGCACGCGGCAGCGACAGATTGAAAAAGAAAATGCTCGAAAGGGTGGAGGAGCTTGCCAAGGAGATCCCTGAGGATATAAGGGAGGGGATGCTCTATCTTTGCGCCGGCTTTTCCATAGATGTTCAGGAATGTAAGGAATATCCAATATCATACACTCTTATTTTCCCACAGGGTGCCACTGTTACAGTAAAGGAAAGCGGTCAGGCGGAGACGGTCGGAGGAAAGTCGGAATCCTTCTATGACGGAGTTCTTATCGCGGCGGAAAATACGTCGAAGGCCTTTAAGGGCAATACCTATGCCGTGGGATACAAAAGTGCAGGTGTTGTGGATTTCTTTAATAAGTATACCTACGGAAAGGCTATGGATATCACGCCTCTTAGCTATGATGACGGTCAGAGTGTGAGAAACATCCTTGCCCTTCGGACCGACAAGGGTGTGAGATTCTTTGAAAAAGGAGGGAAGGACGGATTTGAAGAACGCCTTGACAATATAAAGCTTGCAAGGTTTATCGGACAGGAAAATGCGGATATACTTGCAAATGTGATAGATGAAAAAGGTATGACCGGTCTCACTGCCGACGAAATGGACAGAATAGACCGGGGGGAAGTAGAGGGAGTGAATTCTGTAAGTATTGAGCTTCCTGAGGAAATGATGAAAGAGAGGCGGGAAAGAGAGCTGAAAAGCGGTATTCACAATATGTACAGCCCTCTTGAATTCAAGGCCAGGGGAGACGAGGCCTACAGGGAAGTTCTCTTAAAGGGTGGATTGGTTAACGGCGTGGAAAAGGAGGATTTTCTGGGCTTTATGAGTTTAAGGATGCTCCTCACCTCTTCGGGCTATACAAGGGAAGCCGAGGGACGGTATGAAGACGCTCTTAAGGAAAGCAGAGAGAGGATAGAGCAAAAGGCCGCAACCTTAAGCGGAAATACCAGCGAAAGCGCCAATGCTGCCGATGCGGAGTCAATTGATAAGGAGCTGGCACTTGACACATCGACTCTGAATGTTGATTTCAACGAGAGATATACCGGGCACCTTACAAGCTCAAAAAATATCAGCCTTATTTCAAAGGACAAAGCTCTTATCTGCTCTATGGAGGGCGGGACGAAGATCCTTGACCTGACATACGGCACGGTGGCTGATGATATGGAAGGCTCGTACTACAGGGCTTTCCAGATGGAAAGGAGCAGGGAGTTTAAGCTTGTTGGTTTTGAAAATACCGATTTTTCGTATACGGATACGGATCTGCCGAGAGCAAAGGTTTATTCTGTGGAATATGGGGAAACGGAGCTTCAAAGGTCTGTTATAGACTCCTTTAAGCAGATGCTTGAACAGTACGCAAAGGACTATCTCCACAGGGAGTTCAGGACGGAGTTTGGCGAAAATGATGAAATAACGACAAAGGAGAACACGGAGGAAGAGAAACAGGAGAGCAGGGAAGCAGGAAGGATCTTCAACCCCGCTAATAAGTCCTATTCCACTGCCCTTCTGGAGCTTGAAAAGAAATACGGTATAGAGAGAACTACCAGGGAAATAAATGACTATGTGAAGGATCTACGGGAGAGGATAGCCGGAGTGAAGCCGGCCATCACGAGGATATATGAGCTTGCGGGAGCCAGATCCCTGGCAGGGAATACTGCAAAGAGATCCGAAGGCTACTGGAAGAATCTGGAATCCAGAATGACTATGGCTAACGAGGCGGAGGGATTATATGATATACTCGTTGAAATAAGGATGCATGATGATGTACTACCGGAGCTTGATAAGGAGCAGGCGGATAAATACCGGTCCTATAAGGAAGTGCTGGATCTGACAAAGGATAATGGCAGGGTGTCCGCAAATGAGATATTCGGAAGCGAGGACGGGACCTCTCAGCTTGACAGCTTAAGCGAAAACGGGACAGGAACAGAAAGAGACCGGTTAAGGGAGAACTACAAACAGGATGTGATAAAGGACATAGCGGAGGAGTATTACACGAAGACCAGGGAGGGCAAGCTCTCCGCTGAAGAGAAGGAGCCTTCTTTATTTGAAAAGAGAGAGAATTTAAGAAGCTACACGAGCTCCCTCTTAAACCAGATCAACCCTGATAACTTCATAGCCCACAGAGACAGTGTCGCAGATGAATTCACCGACCTTATTAACCACGGGAAGGGAAAGGTGTCCGGCTCCGGTCTTGAGGATATGAGAAAGCGGATAAAGGAGGGCCTGCCCGCTATGGATGCGGTCTGGAAGCTGGAGGAGCTGGTGATCTCCGAAAAGGTGGGGAACGGAAGCGGGTATTCCGGATATAAACAGTGGCTCACGGATTATAATGATAAGGTGAGTACCGGTGAGCTCACGGGCAAAGAGAGGATAAGCTTCTTAAGAACATCTGCCGCTTATAAGGCAGTGATCGGAGAGCTGAAGAATGATCCGTCAGTAAAGAGCTTTTTGAAGGGAAGGAAAGAGACCTGGGACGATTATCTCAGCTATGTCATAAAGAGAACCGGAAGGGGAGAGGCCAGGACGGATGAGAGCTTTGAAGAAAGCAAGGAGTAAAACGGAACAGAAAGGAAAGAGGGAGATGAAGAGTGGAATTTGTTTGAGGAGGATCACTGCGGTTATTCTGGCTGTGGCGCTGATCACTGTTCTGTCACCGGCGGAAACCGAGGCAGGTCCCGGAGCTATGGGAGTAAAGGGAACCTGGACTCCGACACCGGTTGAGGGAGTGCTTTCATATGTGACAACGGACGGGAAGTTTCTTGCGGACGGATATACGGCAGATGGCTACTATGTGAATAAAAACGGCTTCTGGATGCCGGCTTACAATATACTGGGAGCAATGGTTCCCGCCAGGAACAGCTGGCTCACGGCAGCGGATGTTGGGGATTTTGAAATGCTGATCCCCATAATGAAGAGCGCACAGAAAAAACTCACGGATGACCTGCATGGATGGCGGGTTATCTCCGTATTCAGCAGCCATATGACGCTTTCCTCGGTTGTATCGAACGAAAAAGAGAGGACGAAGACCACACGGCTTTCCATTTACAAGAATCCGGATTTCAACGGCTATACCATAGAGGTTCGGACTCCGCTTGCGGGCGACGAAAAAGAGATGACGGATGATGCGGGGGAATGGAGCAGCATGGCTCTCTATGACTATCAGGTGCTGAGGCTCTGGATGTACTGTATCAGTCGTTCCGGGGATAAGGTGGCGCAGGCTATCTATTCCAGCTGGATGGATAATAATGCCAATGGACTGAGGGTCGGTGAATGGGTTACCGTCGGGGATACCCTGGTGAAATATGTGCCTTCAAACGGCGCCGGACTCTATGAGATAAGGGCAGTGTTCTGATAAGAGTGGGAAGGAGATGCTGCAAAACAGGCCGGATCATTTTTTTCGGCCTCATAATGACAGCAGCTGCAGTTCTTTTGCCGGGAAGGACATCCCTCCTTGCAGATGACCGGCTTTCGGAGTTTTCCGACATGTTAAAGGATATTGATGCGGAAGCAACGGCTCCCCGGAATAAGCCCTCAGGAAGCGGGAAGGAGACAGAGAAGAAGGTTTCCGGGAACGGGAAGGGAACAGAGAAGAAGGTTTCCGGGAACGGGAAGGAAAAAAAGGAGCGGGAGGAAGCTCACGGCAGTGCCAGCGGAAACCGGAAGGAAACGGACTCCGGGGACAGGCTCAGTGATTTCGCGTCACTGGTAAGGGACACGGAGGAAAAGGCCGGGATCACAGACAGTGATCCGCAGAGTGACCGTGTGATAAGAACCGGGGATGGGGGAGGAGATCCTGACGGGAGACTGACCGCTATGGCCCGGGAGGTCAGCCGGATAGATAAGGAAATGGAAAAGAAGTACGGCCCGGTGATCGAGGATAAGGTCATCAGCGATCCTAAGGAGTATAATGACGGAGACCGGGTAGTGGCAACGGAAAATACAAAGACCGAGTCCCTGGCCAGACTGAAGGGGATCCGCTTTGACAGTGTTGCCAATGTACGGAAGAATACAAAAGATATTTTTGAATTGAGGGGTGACGAACTGAAGAGTACCCTCGGGAGCTTCGAAGAAAAGGAGGAGCAGGAGGAGGAGCAGCAGATTTCCGCAAGATTCGAGGGCTCCGGTGACACGGACTTTTCACTGGACAGTCTCCTTGGCAAAAAGGGAGAGAGCCTCGGGATCTTCAGGCTTACCGCTTATGATGCCTGCATAATCTGCTGCGGCAAGACAGACGGGATCACCGCCACAGGCACAAAGGCAGAGGTTGGCAGGACTATAGCGGTGGATCCCAATGTAATCCCCTTCGGCAGCAGGGTTATGATAAACGGTCATATCTATACTGCAGAGGACAGCGGATCGAAGATAAAAGGGAACAGGATAGATGTATTCCTTTCAACTCACGAGGAAGCCCGGCGCTTCGGGGTAAAAGAGGCGGAGGTATTTCTGGTTGAGTGACCGGCCGGGGAATGACCGCAGGTTTTATTCAGGATCCGAAGGGCTCTGAACAGATACAAAGAAACAATGAAAGGGAGAAAATATGCGCAGTGTTGTAAAAGATGGCTTACTTAGGATCTTTCCCGAGGGAAGGATAGATTCCAAAAATGCCGACGAGGCAGAAAAGGAGATATTCGATATTATTAATGCGAATCCTGACAGTACGGT
>CADCQV010000197.1 GCA_902803625.1 uncultured Lachnospiraceae bacterium | reverse complement strand
GAGAAGTACTCAAGAGGCTGAAGAGGCGCCCCTGCTAAGGGTGTAGGTCGTTAACGCGGCGCGAGGGTTCAAATCCCTCCTTCTCCGGTATATGAAAAGAGGAGAGACTATCCTTTTGTGCAAATGTTGCAGAAGGATAGTCTCTCCTGTTTTTACAAAGGGCTTCGCCCTTTGAGGCGCACTGCGTCTGTTACCCGATTCTTATTTTTAAGCTGGGCCTTTGTACGCATGCGTCTTGTGTCCGGGGCCCTCCGAAGGCATAAACCATTTTATAATAATCTTGTTTCATTTTGCAGCGGCGATCTATGCGGAGTGTGATGTATTTTTGTCGACGGATATAAGAGCATTAAAAAATAAGACAGATGAAATAAGGTTAATGAATCCGGTAGAATTCTATATCGGAGAAGATTGACCGGATGACACCGGAATTTCTGTTGCAGTTAAGGATCAATGACACAGAACCCCTCCTTCTCCGTTCATCGGGGATATGATAAAATGCCCTTATGTTTGCTAAAGGACATATCGTATTTATAATTATCAGCATTATATTGATCCTTTGCGGTCTGGCAGTATGTTTTACAAAGAAGCCGCCGGTAAGAAAGGTGTTGAAAGTCTGTTTATGCCTTGCTGTGGTAATGGAAATACTAAAAATGCTGTTGTCACTTAAGATGGTTCCCGTTGTTGAGCCGGTTATCACCGATGGAGCGTTTATTTACCGGGAAACGGGAAGATATTCGCCCTATCTCAAATCTGAACATCTGCCGTTTGAACTATGTTCATTACAGATATTGTTTATGTTTCTGGCGATCGTATTAAAGAGCAAAATATGGAGGAAGCGCCTTTATTCGATAATTTATGGGACAGCTCTTATCGGCGGAACCATGGCGATATTATTGTCATCAATAGCTCCGGAGTATGACTCGGCGGCAGGTTTTCTGTCATCTCCCCGTGCCTGGGAATTCTTCATCTACCATTCTATGATCATTGTAGTTGCTATATATATTGGGTTTAATGAGGAATGCGATGTCCATTTTGCGGACTTAAAATGGATGATCGCCGCAGTGTCGATTCTTGATTGCGCCTCGTTCTATCTGAATTCCATGCTCAGCGTTCCGGTATATCAGAATGACCGTCTTATCGGGCTTGAATATGCGGTCAATTTTTTCTCATCATATAACAATCCCTTCGGTATCACGGTAACCGAAAAATGGCAGTATTTACTCTATCTTGCCGCCAGGATCTGTGTGGCTGTCGTTGTGATACTGCTTGTATACCTGCCGTTAAATATAAGGGACAGGCGCAGGGGGCAATAAATGGGATAAAGGACATTTTGCAATTGCTGCAATTCTTCCGGATTGTGGTAAAATCAGATCATATTCTACATATTATTCTCTTAAAGGATCGGTAAAAAAGTGAAAGGATGCGATGCAAAATGAAAACACTGATAGAGAAATACAATAGCACAAGCCTGATCATCAGGATCATCATAGGTATGGTGATAGGAGTTATACTGGGACTATTGTTTCCGGGAAATCCGGTAATCCCCATTTTCGGAAGTCTTTTTGTGGGTGCTCTGAAAGCCATTGCGCCTATTCTGGTATTTGTACTGGTCATTTCCTCTCTTGCGCATGGAAATACAGGATTTGACAGACGCTTCGGCTTTGTGATCTTTCTTTATCTGTTTTCCACGCTGCTGGCAGGAATTGTGGCGGTATTTGCAAGCTTTGCCTTTCCACTTACAGTTAAGCTTAAAGGAAGTGCCGATATCAGTCAGGCTCCCTCCGGGGTCGGGGAGGTGCTTTCGAACCTCCTGACCTCCATGGTAAATAACCCGGTTGATTCTCTTGCAAAGGCTAATTATGTAAGTATCCTGTTCTGGGCAGTGCTCCTGGGTATAATATTTAAGACGATTGCCGGTGATGTAACGAAAAGGGTGATCTCCGACATAGCTGACGCCATATCAAAGCTCATCGCCTGGATAATTTCAATGGCGCCCTTCGGTATAATGGGACTGATGTATGAATCCATCGCCGAAAGCGGGATTTCTATTTTCGTGGATTACGGAAAGCTGCTGCTCCTTCTGGTGGGAACCATGCTCGCGACTTCACTGATACTGAATCCGATATTGGTCTTCCTTGTCATCAGGACCAATCCCTATCCGCTGGTAATACGGTGCCTTAGGGAAAGCGGTATAATGGCTTTCTTTATGCGCTCCTCCGCAGCGAATATCCCGGTGAACATGGAGTTATGCAGAAAGCTCGGACTGGATGAGGATATGTATTCTGTTTCCATTCCTTTGGGTTCCACCATCAATATGGACGGTGCGGCCGTAGTGATCACGATAATGACAATGACTGCTGCCAATACCATAGGTCTCAAGGTGGATATCCCGTCTGCCATCATATTATCTCTGGTAGCGACATTGGCAGCCTGCGGAACCTCAGGTGTAGCAGGAGGGTCGCTCTTACTGATCCCCATGGCATGCTCTTTATTCGGTATTCCCCAGGACACAGCCATGCAGATGGTGGGAGTGGGCTATATCATCAATGTTATTCAGGACTCCTTTGAGACCGCCCTCAATTCCTCCGGAGATGTGCTTTTCACGGCTACAGCGGAATACGGACACTGGAGAAGAACAGGAAAAAGCCTTCCCACCTTCCTCGGAGGAACAACAGAGGTTGAGCTGAAGTAAAATATGAGAAAAGGTCACAGAGGATTATGAACGTATTTGATATTATCGGTCCCGTAATGATAGGCCCATCCAGTTCACATACTGCAGGGGCGGTAAGGCTGGGACGGGTGGTAAATAAACTGATGGACGGAGCACTGCCGAAACAAGCGGAGATCACGCTTTCAGGATCCTTTGCACAGACGTATAAGGGCCATGGAACAGACAGGGCGCTTTTAGCCGGCATCATGGGATATCACAGCTATTCTCCCGAAATAAGGGATGCTCTGGAGATCGCAAGGGATAAGGGCATCGAGTATAGCTTTATAAAGGAAAATATCAAGGGCGCACATCCCAATACAGCGCTCATACGTTATGTCCTGCATGACGGATCAGAGGGAGCCATGCAGGGAGCCAGCATAGGCGGAGGCAATATCCAGGTCAGCAGAATAAACGGAATGAATGTGGATTTCAGCGGAGATAACAATACACTGCTGGTAATGCATGAGGATAAGCCGGGAGTGATCGCAGGTGTGACCAATATCATGCATTGGGAATATGCGGATCTCAATATCTCAAACTTCCATCTGTCCAGGGAATCAAAGGGAGGGAAGGCCATTATGACCATAGAGATAGACAGTCTTCCCCCGGAAACACTCATTGACAGTATAAGGAGACTGGATCATGTTACAAATGCCCTGTTGATAAGGAGAATATAGGATGCTTAAATACGAATCCATCAGTGAATTGATTGAAGCAGCGGAAAAGACAGGAAAGAAGATCAGTGGGATCGTTTTGGAAGAACAGGCTGCGGGCATGGAAAAAAGTCCGCTTGAAGTATATGAAAAGATGGAGATTGACTTTCACATAATGTGTGAATCCGTGAAAGAGGGACAGAAAAAGGAACAGAGGTCAATGTCCGGTCTCACCGGAGGAGAGGGCTTTCTCATGAATGAGTATGCGCTTAAGGGTAAGAGTCTCTGCGGTGAATTTCTGTCAAAAGCCATGTCCAGAGCCCTTGCTGTTGCAGGCTGCAATGCCTCCATGGGGAAAATAGTGGCGGCTCCTACTGCAGGAAGCTGTGGGATACTGCCGGGCTGTCTCGTATCCCTTTACGAGGACAGAGGTTTTGACGTTAAAGACATAGTGATGTCCATGTTTACGGCAGGTGCTTTTGGCTTAGTGATCGCAGAAAGAGCCAGCATAGCCGGAGCTCAGGGAGGCTGCCAGGCTGAGTGCGGAAGTGCAGCGGGAATGGCTGCCGCCGCTCTTACTGAAGTGATGGAAGGAACTCCATCAATGTGCGGCGATGCCTGCGCAATGGCTCTTGCAAGCCAACTGGGGCTTGTATGTGATCCGGTGGCTGGCCTTGTAGAGATCCCCTGTATCAAGAGAAATGTATCCGGGCTTATGATAGCATTTTCATGTGCGGATATGGCTCTTGCAGGTATAGAGGCAAAGATACCTGCAGACGAATGTCTGGATGCAATGCGTGAGGTGGGAG
>CADCQV010000196.1 GCA_902803625.1 uncultured Lachnospiraceae bacterium | reverse complement strand
TGTCCAGAAATTCAAAGAGTCCTGCCTCGTATTCCTTGATATCGGCAACGTTTACATCCATAAGGATATTATTTATAACAGCGTAAAGTATGGCAACCTGCTTCTCAACGCTGACAGGCTGGCTCTTGTCCTGCTTCAGAACCTCCACTATACGTTCGCCCTGTGCAAGACGGGACTTGGTGTCCTCATCCAGATCAGACCCGAACTGAGCAAAGCTCTGCAGCTCTCTGTACTGGGAATAAACCAGCTTCAGTGTTCCCGCAACCTTCTTCATGGCCTTTATCTGCGCATTTCCACCAACACGGGAAACGGAGATACCGGGGTTTACGGCAGGCATGATGCCTGAATGGAATAGCTCGGTCTCCAGGAATATCTGTCCGTCCGTTATGGAGATAACGTTGGTAGGGATATAGGCTGAAACGTCACCCGCCTGGGTCTCGATAACAGGAAGTGCGGTAAGTGAGCCGCCTCCCTTTTCATCCGAAAGCTTGGCTGCACGCTCCAGAAGTCTGGAATGCAGATAGAAAACATCTCCCGGATATGCTTCACGGCCGGGGGGTCTGCGGATAAGAAGCGAAAGTGCTCTGTAAGCAACCGCATGCTTTGAAAGATCATCATAGATGATGAGTACGTGCTTACCTTTATTCATAAAGTACTCGCCCATAGCGCAGCCTGAATAGGGAGCAATGTACTGAAGAGGACTGGGCTCCGAAGCGGTAGCCGCAACTATGATGGTGTAATCCATCGCGCCGCCTGCCTTCAGATCTGCTGCAAGGCTTGTTACGGTAGATCTCTTCTGACCGATAGCCACATAAATACAGATGACATCCTGTCCCTTCTGATTCAGGATGGTATCCATTGCGATACTGGTCTTTCCCGTCTGACGGTCACCGATAATAAGCTCACGCTGTCCTCTTCCGATAGGGATCATGGAGTCGATAGCCTTGATTCCAGTCTGAAGGGGCTCCTTAACGGGCTGTCTGTCGATTATTCCGGGAGCCGGTGACTCCACGGGACGGTACTCGTCAGATTCTATGGGACCCGCACCGTCTATGGGCTGTCCGATGGCGTTTACTACACGCCCGATCATTCCTTCACCCACGGGAACGGAAACAACCCTGCCCGTGCGCTTAACGGTCTGACCTTCATTGATTCCGGTGTCTTCACCGAACAAAACTGCTGAAACAACTGTTTCTTCGAGGTTCTGAGCCATTCCGAAGGTGCCGTTCTCAAATTCCAGAAGCTCACCCGACATACAGCTCTGCAGCCCGCTGACACGGGCGATACCGTCTCCAACGGTCAGAACCGAACCGGTTTCATTCTGGATAATGGCGCTCTGATAATTCTTTATCTGGCTTCTAATGACCTCGGATATCTTTTCCGGTTTTAATTCCATTACTAGTCTTCTCCTATATGACTGTCTCGTCTACCCTGCGTTTAAGCTCATTTAAGCGTCCCTGAACCGTGCCGTCATAAAGCTTGTCATCGACAAGAACCTTTATGCCGCCAAGCACCGCAGGATCCTTTTTTTCTGAAAGGATGATCTTCTTACCTGTGATCTTCTGAAGCTTCTCGGTAAGCTTTGTGCGTTCATCGGCACTCAGACCGTTGGGGCTCACCACTACTGCGTCGCTGATCCCGTGCTCATCATTGTAGAGCTTGCGGAAGGTTTTGAAGCAGGCGGAAAATTCCCGTAAGATCCCTTTTTCAGTAAGGATCTTTATGAAGTTCAGAAGGTAGGTGTGGATACTGTCCGTAAAGGCTTCATCCAGTAAACCAAGACGCTCCTTTTTCGGAATGGAGGGCTCGGATAAAAGCCTGACATAATCAGGGTTTTCACTGAAAATCCCCTTTACGGTCTCCATCTCCGGGAGAATGCGATCCGTGAGGTTTTCGCTGCGGGAGAGATCATAGAGGCTTTTTCCGTATATTTCTCCGGCTTTTGTCATGATGCCTCCCCGACTTTGCTTATGAAATCATCAATAAGCTTTCTGTGATCCTCTTCCCTGATTTCTTTTTCAACGACCTTGCCTGCGATATCCATGGCAAGTCCGCCGATCTGATCCTTGGCTTCGTTGATCGCCTTCTTCTTTTCCTGCTCGATATCGGCCTCAGCCTTTGCCTTTATGTCATGGGCAGCAGTTTCGGCGTCCTTTATCATCTTGTCTGCCTGATTCTGTGCATCTTTCTTGGCATCAGAGATTATCTTGTTTGCTTCGGCCTTTGCGCCGGCCATCTGACCTTCATATTCCTCGCGTATCTTGTCGGCGTCAGCCTTTGCTTCCCTCGCGTCGCTTATCTCCTTATCGGTGAGAGCCTGTCTCTTTGCAAGGATCTCATTTACCGGCTTGAAAAGGAAGCGCTTTATAAGATACATCTGGATGAACAGGTTAAGAATCTGTGCAATGAACGTCCAGGGTATGATCGTTACTAAAGGCTGTGTTTCCATAGATTCTCACTTTCTTTCCTTACTGAAGATAACCCATGAACATTCCGGGTGCAACGAAGATAAGAAGCAGACCGGTAACGAAACCATAAATACCTGTGGTCTCTGCGATGGCGCAGCCGAGAAGCATGGTGCTTGTTACATCACCCTTACACTCGGGCTGACGTCCGATTGCTTCAAGCGCCTTAGAAACTGCGTTACCTTCTCCTATACCGGGTCCGATACCCGCGATAAGAGCGGCTCCTGCACCTATGCCGCATCCGGCAAGTGCAATACCTCTTGCTAATAACTGAAAATCACCCATTATTGTTTTCCTCCTTATTGTAAATGTGATTTTTTATTATCTTTATGTAAGATTCTTCGCTTTGCTCAGAATGACACTGCGATCATCCTGATGGCGTCAGCCCGAAGGATCTTTTTTCTTCTCTTTGCTCAGAATGACATTACCCCTCGGCGGCATTCGCGATGTACATGATCGTCAGCATCGAGAAGATAAACGCCTGCATAACCCCGGTGAACCAGTCAAAATAAACCGACAGGATGGCGGGGATACCCACATCCAGGAAGGGGATGGCCGCCAGAGTGGCGTTGACGTTTATCAGCAGGGCGGAAGTGGCAACCGCAAGGCTGGCGTATATCAGACCGTTTATAACGATACCGGAAAGAATGTTTCCGAAATGACGGCAGGCCATACTGACGGGGGTGGCGAGCTCCGAAAGGATGTTGAAGGGAGTCATCACAGGGATAGGCTCGGTAAAGCCTTTCATATATCCGAGGATACCGCCGGCCTTTATCTTTGCGTTGGTGATCATTATAAATACCACAACAGCCCAGGCAGCTTCTGTTGAAAGATCTGCCGTAGGACTGCGGAGACCGACAAGGCTTATCAGGTTCGAAATAACGCTGGTGGTAAACAGGGCAGCGACAAAGGGGATGAGCTTGTCGAATCTGTTCGAGCCCGTGTTATTACGGACAAAGTTATTGGCAGTTTCCACCAGCATCTCTGCGATGGCCTGCTTTTTGGAGATTCCCTCAACCTTCATATTTCTGGTAAGGAAAATACAGAGGCCTGTGATAATGATCATAACGATCCAGCTCACCACAAGGGTCTCATTGATGGTAAAGTCGCCGAGAACGGGAATTCCCGTGGGTATACGGGCAAATATTTTTGCACCGTTGATCTCAACATTCATTTGGTTTCCATGCCTTCCTTTCTTTTCTGGAATATGCCCCGGCATTTGATAAGAATGCTGGGTACGAAAAGCGGGATGATCCCCATTGCCCCGTTAAATACGGGAAGTGCGAAGCTTAGGACTACCCACAGCAGCTGCAGGAGCATCCGGTTCCTGTAACTGAGCGCCATAACACTTCTTGCACGGCCCTCGTCCTCTATGGAAGTGACCTTCTGCACCGTCACAGCCATCCAGAAGAAATTCAGGATGGCTACCAGGCAGCCGATGACTCCGCTTATGATCACCTTCAATCCGAAGGGTATCTGTTCCGGAAAAAATCTGTTCAGTATAAAAAACAGAAGCAGACAAATAACTGTGGCAATCACGCAGCCGCAGGAGATAAACAGTGTCTCCTTTTTGACTGCTTCCTGTAATTTCATATGTTTAACCTCTTTAGATATGGCGGTTAAAATAAACGCCTTTTCTGCGGATCTTTTTGCCGCCCTGCTTTCCTTCGGTCTTACTGACATAGAGATAGAACTTGTACGCAGTCATAAAGGAAGCACCGAGTCCCAGTATAAATCCTGGGATAAAGACCCAAGCACCTGTGATATTGTGGGAAACCAGAAGATAACACCCCAGGACACAAAGGATAACTGGCATCATAAGCGAAAGACCGAACTGCCCGATAAGAGCGAGATTACCGAATATCCGTAACCGTTCGTTGATTTTTCCGTTATCCGTAAGACCTACCTCCGCCAAACAAAACCACTTTTCCTATTGTATCCTAAGGGAAATTTTTAGTCAACGACAGTTGAGAAGTTTTATCTGCTGTTTTATACTCAATATGTTGCAATTCACCTTTGTATTCAGGCGTTGTCATCCTGAGCGAAGCGAAGGATCTTTTGAATATAGTTTTTGTCATCCATATGAAAGAGATATTAATCAAAGCAGCGATATTCATTACATCTTTTCTGATATCACTGTTTGTCATAAGCTCAATAATGAACCGCGGAACGACGGATATGACCGTGGAAATGGGGGAGGCCAGCCTTCCGGTGGTCTCGGTGGTGAACGCAGACCGGGAGATCAACCGGATGTACGGGATCAGGAGTACGGTGGAGCCGAATATGATGCGTGACACCCTGACTCCCTTAAATGAAGGAAGAAGCCTTGACATATATATCAGTAAATACGGCAACCGTCTGAAGGAAGTTGCATATGAGGTCAGATCCCTTGATGCGGAGAGGCTTATCGAGGATACGGAGATACTCGATTATATTGAGGACGAGGACGGGATAAGCGCGAGACTCAATATAAAGGATCTGATAAATGACGGAAAGGAGTACATCCTTGCCGTAAGGCTCACAAATGAGCAGGGACAGAAAATATATTATTATACGAGGATAATCCACGATACGGAGCTCCATGAAAATGAGATACTGGATTTTGTCCGGGATTTCACGGACAGAACCTTTGACAAGACCGCGGCGAGAAGCCTTACCACATATCTGGAGAGTGATTCCAGCGGAGATAATTCCACATATCAGTTTGTGAACATCCATTCAAGCTTTGATCAGATAACATACGGTAATCTGGCTCCGGAAAAGCCGGAGACGATCCGCACGGATATACTTGAAATGGATGATTCTACCGCATCCCTGAAAAACAGCTTCATATTAAAGAGAGGGGACGGAGATGATGCGGTATTCTATGATGTAAGTGAGTATTTCAGGGTGCGCTATACGGAAAAGCGCATATATCTCTTAAATTACGAACGTACCATGGAAGAGGTTTTTGATCCCGGCTCCGAGAATGTTTTCATAAGCGACAAGATAGTACTGGGCATTTCTGATCCGGACATTGTGATGGAAGAAAATGAGGACGGAGGAGTGGTAGCCTTTGTGCAGAACGGATCCCTCTATGCGTACAGAAATTCGGATTCAAAGGTGATACGGGTCTTTTCATTTTTTGAGAAGGGGGACGATGACGAAAGAAACCGGAATAGTGACCATGGTGTAAAAATACTGCAGGTGGATGAGGCGGGTAATATTTCCTTCCTGATTTACGGATATATGAACAGAGGACGTCATGAGGGAGAAACCGGGGTGTCGGCCTATTACTTTAACAGTGCGTTAAACCAGATAGAGGAGGAGGTTTATATCCCATATAAGCGGTCCTATCAGTTCCTGAAGTACGAAATAGAGAAATTCTCCTATTCGCCCGACGGAAATAAGCTGTACCTGTATCTGGGGGGCAGGCTTCTCGATATCCGGCTGGATGAGAAGAAGGATTCCATTATGGCCGGAAATATATACTTTGATTCCTTTGTGGTTTCAAAGAGCGGAAGGACAGCGGCCTGGCAGGCAAAGAATGATTCGGGTATTTTTGTCTGCGATTTCAACAGCGGGAATATACGGGAGATACTGGGAGATCCCGGTGTGACCATAAGGGCTCTCGGATTTTTGGGTGAGGATCTGGTCTACGGCTCATCAACCGGGGAGCATTCCATAGAGAGCCGGATAGGCGTTTCCATGGACTCAATGGAGAAGATCTACATCGAAAGCAGTGACGGGGAGCTCCTAAAAACCTATTCGAAGGACGGGATCTACATTACAGGTGTAGAGGTGAAAAATGATGAGATAAGCCTTTCGCGTATCACGATGGAGGAAGGGGTAAGCGGCAATTTCCTGAGTATTGACCCCGATATGATCGTGAATAATGACCCGGGAACCGGCGACAGGAATGCGGTCATTACGGTTGCTACCGAGGAACTGGAGACCATAACCGAGATATCCCTTGCGGGTCATATCAAGACCTCATCCGTCCATGTGGTATCCCCGAAGGAGGTTCTCTTTGAGGGTGACAGGACAGTGGAAATAAAGGACGACGAAGACAGCAGCAAAATGCTGATGGTTTACTCCAGAGGAGGTATAGACGGGATCTGTGAGTCCGAGGTCAGAGCCGTGAATCTGGCAGATGAGCGGGGAGGTGTTGTGGTCAAATCCACCGGCAGATACCTGTGGCAGAAGGGAAACCGTGCAGCAGAGAAGGTGCTGAATGATATTACCGAGCCGTCCCTTTCCGAGAGTCAGGATGAGCAGTTTACGGCTGTTCTTTCCGCAATACTTAGTCATGAGGGAGTCACCGCGGAGCCTGAAGAGATAGCAGGGCTGGAAGGCAGTCTTGTGGATATTATAGAAGAGGAGATAGACGGATCCGACGCCCTGACACTGGGAGGCTGCTCTTTAAGCTCGGTTCTCTATTATGTGAGCATAGGAAGACCGGTCGTTGCCGAGGTGGAGGGAGGAAAAATAGTAATGATCGTGGGATATGATCCGAAGAATACGGTGATCTACGACCCCTCTACGGGAAGTATTTACAAAAAGGGAATGAATGACAGCACGGAATGGTTCGCTTCCCACGGAAACGAATTTGTGTCATACGTCGTCTGAGGAGCTGCCGTCCCCGGAGACCCTGCTGTTCTCCATAGAAGCGTTCTCATCCGGAGAAGTGCTGTTCTCCGGGGAGCTGCTGCCGAAAAGCCTGTTTTTCACAGGGGTAAGGGCGGAATAAAGCGCAACGCCGAGGATACCGCAGGAGATAACTTCGCCTGCGCCAACCGTCAGCATAAAGAATGGGATGCTGCCCGGAAAATCGTATACGAATTTCAGCACAAAGGGTATTATCACTGTGTTTGAAATAATGGGCGGAAGAGCCGCTATCGCGGGAGATTTCTTTCTCAGGGCATAGGTTCCCACGGCACCGATAAGGGTTGCTATGCTGCCGAAGACCACGTCAAAGGGCGCACAGCCCGTTATCAGATTGCTGATAAGGCAGCCCGCGAAAAGCCCAGGAACGGCGGCATTTGTAAATACGGGAAGAATGGTCAGCGCTTCGGATATACGGATCTGGATCACGCCGCTTGCCAGATTAAAAGCAGAAATAAAGACCGTTAAAACCACGTAGATCGCAGCGATCATAGCAGACCGGGTCAGAAACAGTATACCTTTTCCGGATCTATCCATAGTTCAGACCTCTCCGTTTCTGTATCTTGCTACCAGAGACTGTATCCTGGTATTGGGATTCAGGAGGTCGCTTATGGAAGAATCATGGTTTAATGTATCAATGATAAAGGCAATATATTTGCTCATGTCGCAGGAAATATACCAATCCCTTTCCAGCAGCTCGGGAGACTGATAGATGCAGTTTGTGGTGAGCACCCTGTGAATGAGACCGCTTTCAAAGGCTTCATCAAAGCTCTTTAAGCCGGAGGTAAAGAGCCCGAAGGTAGCCATTATGAATATCCTTCCGGCCTTTCTTTCCTTTAGCTGCTTTGCCACATCAAGTACACTGTCTCCGGAAGAGATCATGTCATCAACGACCAGCATATCCTTACCTTCTACGCTGGTTCCCAGAAATTCGTGGGCCACGATCGGATTCCTGCCGTTAATCACCCGGGTGTAGTCACGCCTCTTGTAGAACATTCCCATATCCAGTCCCAGAACGTTAGCGAGATAGATTGCCCTTTTCATACCACCTTCATCGGGACTTATGACCATCATATGATCGGCATCGATCAATAGATCATTTATGTGGTACAGAAGACCCTTCATAAACTGATATGCGGGCTGAATGGTCTCGAAGCCATGAAGAGGGATCGCATTCTGGACCCTGGCATCATGGGCATCAAAGGTGATAATGTTGTCAACGCCCATACGTACAAGCTCCTGCAGGGCAAGAGCACAGTCCAGGGATTCCCGGGAGCTCCTCTTATGCTGGCGTCCTTCATACAGGAAGGGCATAATGACCGTGAGCCTCCTTGCCTTTCCGCCCACGGCAGCGATCACACGCTTCAGATCCTGAAAATGATCGTCCGGTGACATATGGTTATCGTGTCCGCACAGGGAATAGGTCAGGCTGTAATTGCAGATATCGCAGAGAAGGAAGAGATCCATTCCGCGTATGGATTCGTTTATGGTACCCTTGGCTTCACCGGTTCCGAAACGTGAGATCGAGGTGTCAATGATATAGGAGTCTCTCTGATAACCCTGGAAAACAAGGGAGCCCTTGTGCTCGTTTTCCCGCTCGGTGCGCCAGTCAACCAGATATTTGTCGACCTTGTCACCAAGCTCGCGGCAGCCCTCAACAGGTATGACGCCAAGCTTTCCAACGGGTATGCTCTCAAGTTTTCTTTTTCCCTCGTGAACTGCCATACAGTTTACCCCTTTTTCTTCATTCGAAGGTCTTCGCCTCTGAAATAGTAAAGTTCGTAGTTGCTTATTATCCTTGACAGGGATCTCTCGGAATAAAGATCTTTAATGCTCTTCAGCGCCAGATTGCTGGATATTATGGTTGATTTCCCCCGTATCTCCCGCTCATTCAGGATATTGAAAAGCTGTCCGGCCACAAAGGAATTTGTATTTTCCGTTCCGAGGTCGTCAATGATCAGAAGATCCGAGTCATAAATATTGGAGAAAAAGCCCTCTCTGTCCTCAGCCCCGGTATTCCTGAAGGTATTGTCAGCGATAAGCTCAAAAAGACGAAAGGCCGTAAAATACACTACGCTGTAGCCTTCGTCCAGAAGCTCTTTCGCGATACAGTTTGTGAGGAAGGTCTTTCCGCTTCCGACGCCACCTAAGAATAACATATTGCGGGAAGACTGGGCAAATGTTTTTACAAAATCCTTTGCAGCCAGATAAACCTGCCGGATATCCGGCAGGATCCCGGGGGAAAAGATACTCAGATCCGATGTGGTAAAATTTTCTTTTTCAAGTATTTCCTTAAGATGGGACTGGCGGTACAGTGAATCGATGATACGCTGCTTCAGGCAATGGCACCTTTCATTTTCTATGAAGCCGGTATCCTTGCAGTCGGGGCAGTCATAAAAAGGCATAAGATAATCCCGGGGAAAGCCGGCGGCAGTAAGGAGCTCTTCCTTTTTTCGTGCGATTTCCCTAAGCTCCTTCTCAAGATTTGCAAGGGTAGATCCGTCGCCCTCCAGACTCTTTTTCCCTGCGGAAATAGCGGCGAGGGCAGCGCGGTCCTCCAGCTCCTTGTATTCCGGAAGCTTTTCGCAGATCTCCCTTTTTCTGTCATTTAAGAGCCTTGAGTTCTTATCTCTTATTTCATCATATTCCGCCATAATACTGCGGAAATCCTTGTCGTTCATTGACATTATCTGCCGGTAAAGCTCCTTCCTGTCTATACAGTCTGCTGTTTTTCAGTACTTTCACTCAATTCCTGGCGAATTTCTTTTCAAGATCGGAAAAATCTATGTCCCTCTCATGGAAATTCTGGAACTTCGTGGATCTTCCGTCAGTTTCTTCACGAAGGGGCTTTTCCTTCTTTTCGGCTTCGTGGGCCCGGTCAGCATCGGCTATGTCGGAGAGCTTTGAAACCCGGTGCTCCCTCCAGTTTCTCAGGATTGTATCGGCATATTGGAAGCTGGGCTTCGAAATAGTGCTCATGGTACGGTTTGCGGCCTCTATGATAAGCTCGGTTGAAAAACCGTACTCGTCACGCCATCGCCTTATGAAATCCATCTCCGGCTTCACGGGATTTCTACCACTGAGGCCGAAGGCCTTCATAACCTCATAGTATTCCTTCCTGTTCACACCGGTTTCATACTTTGCCTGTTCCACAGAACGTATTCCCCTGTCGTCCCAGTCTCTGGCCACACTTTCAATATAATGGATATTTCTGTGTCCGGAGCTCACGCAGTATTCGATGAGGTACTCTATCAGAGCGGCATCGAAGCGGAGATTGTCATACATATATAAAATAGTATTGAGATCAGAGTGGCTCAGGGTCCGTCTCAAATACTTCTCCGCCGTAAACAGAAGATCCCTGACCTCGGGATTCTCCCTGAAATCCTGAAGCTGTCCGGCAGGGTAAAACGGACGTGCAGGTTCAGAAGCCGGAGCCGGAGTGTCAATATGGGCGTCGGCTTCAACGTCGGCCGGAGCGGAAACGTGAGCGGCGGCTTCAGCACTGATCGGAACGGCAGCCGGAACAGCAGAGGGAGCGGGAGGAGCACTTTTCTGTACGGTGTTTCCTTCGCTCCGGGCCGGGATTCCGGATACGGAAAGAGTGGAATCATGAATGACCGGTTTCTCTATCACATTGAGGCAGATACCCTTCACATTCCTGTTTTCATCATAGTCAAGAGAAATAAGACCCTGCTTATCCCAGTAAATCAGCGCACGGATAATGTCACGCTCCGTATAGTTGAAGCGGTCTGCAATGATCGGCAGGGACACGTCCTTCCCCGATGAAACCGAACGAAGAAGATAAAGATAGATCTTTATCTGGGCCTCATTGGCATTGGTCATAAAATGATCTATAAAATGATTGGACACCTTTGTGTGACCACAGCTGTCACTTTCATAAAGTGAAATGCTCTCGCCTTCCAATTTAACTCTCTCCCGGATCGTACTTACTCTTTTCAGGATATTCCGGATCCTGAACAGATACGATTATACATGGTCAGTAAATTGATTTCAATGCCCCGATGAGCCGAAAACCCCGATAAAATCGGGGTTTTTGCGATGATGTGGATTTGGTGGATATGGTGGAAATGTTCTATTTTAAAAGTGCATCTCCAATTTTATATACGTCTCCCGCACCCATAGTTATCAACAAATCACCGTGGATACAGTTTTTTTGCAAAAATTTTTCAATTTTTTCAAAGGAATCAAAATAGCAGGCGTTATGACCCCTGGCGCGGATTTCGTCCGCCAGGGTTTCGGAGCTTATCCCGAGAGTGTCGGTTTCCCGGGCGGGATAGATATCCGCGAGAACCACCTTGTCCGCCAGTGAAAGAGCCTCAGCGAATTCCGGCAGAAGAGCCTTTGTCCGGGTATAGGTATGGGGTTGGAAAACACACCACAGCGTGTTATACTCACATTTTTTTGCAGCGGTCAGGGAAGCCTTTATCTCGGTGGGATGGTGGGCATAATCGTCTATGACCTCTACTCCGTTAAAGCTTCCTTTGTGCTGGAACCTGCGGTCCGTTCCCTCGAATTCATTGAGGGCACGGATGATATACTCTTCATCTATCCCCATTTCCACGGCTGCAGCCGCTGCCGCACAGGCGTTGCCGATATTGTGTTCTCCGGGAACCTTTAGCTGTATCTTTCCCAGGATCCTGTCAGCGTGGTGCAGTGTAAAGGAAGGGAAAGCCAGCTTATTATAGCTTATATCGGAAGGATAGTAGTCTGAGGAGCTGTCGGGACCGAAGGTCACTATGCGGCATTTGAGCCCGTCCGTAATAATGTCAAAGCCCTTTGTTTCGCTGTTAATAACAAGGGAGCCGTTTTCCGGCAGAAGGAGGGCGAATTTCCGGAAGGACTGCTGTATATCATAAAGATCCTTGAAGAAATCAAGGTGATCCTCGTCAACATTTAGTATTATGCCCAGAGTCGGGGCAAAGGAAAGGAAGCTGTTGGTGTATTCGCAGGCCTCCGTCACAAAGAAGTCCCTTTTTCCCACACGGAAATTGCCGCCTATGCTCTTCAGCATCCCTCCTATGGATAGAGTCGGATCCTTGTCTGCCTTTAAGAGTATCTCGGACAGCATGGAAGTGGTGGTGGTCTTTCCATGGGTTCCGGAAACTGCTGCACTGATCCGGTAGCGTTTCATCAGCTGTCCCAGAAACTCCGCACGGGTAAGAGCGGGGAGCTGACGCTTTCTGACCTCCGAAAGCTCCGGATTGTCCTCATGTATCGCAGCAGTATAGACTACAAGGCTGATATCATCGGTGATATTGTCTGCCGACTGGGGAAAGGAAATGCGGGCACCAAGGGATGTAAGGTAATCCGTAAGTTCGCTTTCCGCCATATCGGAGCCGGAGACTGAAAAGCCTTCAGACAAAAGGAGCTCAGCAATACCGCTCATGCTGATGCCCCCTATGCCGATAAAATGAAAATGTAATTTTGAATCGGAAAAATCTACGTTGTACATAATTTTTTATCTCCTATGGGAAACCACCCCGCTAAGGCTAAAAATGACCACTAAGCATCGCCTAAGGAGCTTTCAGCTGCGTTATAGTCGTTCATCGCCTTATCACAGCCATCTTTAATAATACTCACCACTGCACCGGCAGCCCGGATCTCCGCCTGTTCCACGGCAGCCCGCGACTGTATGTCAAAGGGAGACAGGACCCAGTCGGCCAGATCCCAGTTGTGGGGCTTCAGACCTACTCCGATACGCACCCTTGCGAAGCTGTCCGATCCGGTCTCTGCGATAATGTTCTTTAGTCCGTTATGGCCTCCCGCACTTCCGGAGGGCCTCACACGGATCCTTCCCGGTTCGAGATTGACGTCATCAGAGATCACTATAAGGTCTGCGGAGATATCAGCTTTATAATAGGAAAGAACCTCCCGTATGGCCTGGCCCGAAAGGTTCATGAAAGTAAGGGGCTTAACAAGGAGCACCTTCTCTCCTTCGATAAGCCCTTTTCCGCATATTGCCCTGTGTTTTTCAAAATCCAGGGAAATCCCGAAACGGTCCGATAAAATATCAATGGTCTCAAAGCCAACGTTGTGTTTTGTGCCGTTATATTTTGAACCCGGATTTCCCAGTCCTGCGATAATATACATTCTTTATAAGAAGAAACGGTCGCTTCGTTCTATTACTATCTGAACCCCGTTCTCACCCTTGTAGTAGGAATTTGCCCTTATGGTACCATGGCTCTCCACGATACAGTTCTCAATGTGGGTATTGTCTCCGATATACACATCATTCAGAATGATGGAATTCTTTATGAAGCAGTTATTCCCGACGAAAACCTTCTTGAAGAGTACCGAATCCTGCACTGTGCCGTTGATGATACAGCCGGAGGACGCGAGACTGTTATGTACCTGGCTTCCCACATTATACTTCGCGGGAGGCAGATCGTCTACCTTTGAATATACATCCGGATACTGGTTAAAGAAGTAGTCCCGCACCTCCGGCTTCAAAAAGTCCATATTCGTCTTGAAATAATCGTTGACTGTGGCGATGTTCTTCCAGTAGCTGTCTATCTTGTAGCCGTATATACGTTTCTGGTTCCTGTAACGAACGAGTATATCGGAAACGAAATCGTGACGGTCCTCTTCCTCTGCCTTTTCGATGAGCTCGATAAGCTGGCGGCGGCGGATAACATAGATTCCGCAGGAAATAGTCCGCCCCTTGGCCTCCACGGGCTTCTCTTCAAAGTCGACGATCCGCTGGTCTTCATTCATTGTGAGGACACCGAACCTCTCCACGCTCTCGCTCGCCGGAAGCTCCTTGCATACCACGGTGATATCGGCCTTCTTTGCGATGTGGTATTCCAGAACCTTATTGTAATTCATCTTGTAGACACAGTCGCCTGAAGCTATTATCACGTAAGGCTCGTGGCTGTCCTTAAGGAAGGAGATATTCTGGTAGATCGAATCGGCAGTTCCCCTTGACCAGAAGGAATGGTCGCTTGTCATTGAAGGCGTGAACACGAAAAGTCCGCCCTGCTTTCGTCCGAAGTCCCACCATTTCGATGAGGAAAGGTGCTGGGTCAGGGATTTGGCATTGTATTGGGTAAACACGCCGACCTTCTGTATATGGGAATTGGTCATATTGCTCAGGGCAAAGTCTATACCTCTGTAGCTTCCCGCTATCGGCATTGCCGCAATGGCGCGCTTTTTTGTCAGTTCCTTCATCCGGTGGTTATTGCCCCCGGCAAGAATTATACCAATCGCTCTCATAGACTATCTTTCCTCCTTTATAACGGTTTTTCCGGAAGAAACGGTTTCGCCCGCGAATTCATCTATGGTGAAGATGCCGGACAGAACGGAATTCTTGCCTATTGTCAATCCGGAAGGTATTTCCGATTTCTCTGCAATGGTAACAAGCCCATGGGTGTAGATGGTGGGATCGGTCTCATTTTCAACCTCATCCCCGTTACCTATGGTCACGCGGTTACCGATGATGGCCTCCTCGGCGATTATGCCCCGCTCTATGTTGCAGTTCTCTCCGATGACCGTGCTGTTCATTATGATCGAGTCACGGACAACGGTATCTTTCCCGATGGTAACACCGCAGCCCAGAACAGAATTGTAAACCTTACCGAAGATCTGGCTGCCTTCTCCGATGATGCTCTTCTCTATCTCGGATTCATTTCCGATAAACTGGGGAGTCACGATCTCGCTCTTTGTAAAGATCCGCCAGTACTCCTCATACAGATTGAATTCGGGAATGATGTCGATAAGCTCCATATTGGCTTCCCAATAGGAATTTAAGGTTCCCACATCCTTCCAGTAGCTGTTGTATTCGTATGCAAAGAGCCGCTGCTGTTTGTCGTGACAGTAGGGGATCACATGCTTTCCGAAATCCAGACTGGACTGGTCGGCGAGAGCGATGAGCGCTTCCTTCAGCACGCTCCAGGAGAAGATATAAATGCCCATGGAAGCCAGATTGCTCCTCGGATGCTCGGGCTTCTCCTCGAAATCGGTTATCTTTCTGTTGTCATCGGTGATCACTATTCCGAAGCGCTTTGCCTCCTCCATGGGAACAGGCATGGCGGCGATGGTCACGTCGGCGTCATTCTCCTTGTGGAAGTCCAGCATGACCTCATAGTCCATCTTGTAGATATGGTCGCCGGAGAGGATCAGCACATAATCCGGATTGTAGCTCTCCATATATTCGATATTCTGCAATATGGCATTGGCTGTTCCGGTGTACCACTCGCTGTTTACATTCTTTTCAAAGGGTGGAAGTACGGTAACACCGCCGATATAACGGTCCAGATCCCAGGGGGTTCCGATACCTATATGAGAATTCAGCTTCAGGGGCTGATACTGGGTAAGAACGCCCACTGTATCTATTCCGGAATTGATGCAGTTGCTCAAAGGGAAATCAATGATCCTGTATTTCCCCCCGAAGGGCACTGCGGGCTTGGCCATATGCGTTGTCAGGACTCCGAGTCTGCTGCCCTGTCCTCCTGCCAGAAGCATGGCGATTATCTCTTTTTTGATCATCAGCATCACCTCATATTTTCTAAAAATCAGATATGACTGCTGAAATAGCTACAAAATTCAGCAATCTATACTTAATGATTATACAACTAAAGAGACGTTTTGTGTATATTTTTTACAAAAAAAACTGAAATAATCAAAAATTTTCGTCATTTTTATCGTAGCAGGTCAGCCGGAGGCTTTCGGGCAGGGGATCAGCCGGTCTTTCCTCTTGCGAGCTTGTCGCTCTGCTTGCTTTCGTCGATGACAGCGTTCTTTTTCGCTATGTGGAACTGGTCGCGCCCGCCGGCCTTTGATTCATAAAGCATATTATCGGCACGCTTGATGCCGTCCATATATTCGGTGTCGGATACGGCAAACTCGGCTATCCCCACAGAGGCGGTCATTGACAGCTCGGTTCCGTCATCGGTTTTGACCTTTACCGCATGGACCGCATCCATAACCTTCCTCGCGACCATCGTCACATCATCCTCATTAAGTCCCAGGTAGACTCCGACGAATTCGTCGCCGCCCCACCTTATCAGGTAATCCGACTTTCTGAATGTGTGGTACAGACTCGTAACAACCCTTTTAAGCACCACGTCTCCTATGTCATGCCCATAGGTATCGTTTATTTCCTTGAAGTGATCAACGTCCAGGAGCATAATGGCAGGACTGGCCTTTCCTTTTTTATAAGCCTCGAAGAACTGCTTCAGTTTCTCCTCGCCGTACTGACGGCTGGTGGCCTTTGTAAGAGCGTCCCTCTCCACCTGATGCTTCAGCTTCTTCGTGATATTCAGTGAAAAAACCCTGTCGGATCTGAGAGTCATCACCACCATAAATGCGAGGAGCAACAGGAAGATCACGGCTACCACCAGCTCGAATTTGATCATATACTGCTCCACCGGAGCATTGGTGTTCTGGACATAGATAGCTATGTCATCCATATTGGAGCCCATGCTGACTATCCAGTTGTAATCCTTGAAAAGTCTGGAAAATACCAGTCTCGGAGCGCTCCCGCCGTCGCCGGTCTTTATCGAGTAGGTGTAATGGCAATTGCCAAGATCCTTAAGCTTATCGAGTTCGTCCTGAAGGTATTCCTTTCCATCGGCATCCGTTTCGCCGGTGGAAATAAGCCTTCCCTCAGTTCCTCTTTCCTCGGGATTTACAACACGTACCGCATAGTTTTTCCCGCCGTCGTAGTTCCTTATCTCATTTATCCAGATCCAGGTATTGCCGTCGAATTCATTATACATGACCTTCTGGATGATACTCTTTCTCACGATATCATCCATGGTCTGTCTCGTGATCCCGTAGATAATGGCGGTATTTCCCACACTGAAGCTGTCTGAGGAGATAAAGCTGTTTTTAAGCTCCTCCTCATTTCCGCTCCAGGCATCGCCGAGCAGGCCGTCGGAATCATAGAGAACCTCATTAGTGTCCGAATTATAGGCCATGTAGGTCCAGTTCCGGCTGTCGGGGCGAGCGTCAAAGTAGTCCTTGACCTCTTTTGCGGCATCCTTTCCGGCCTCTTCTGCGATAAGATGCACATAGTCCCGGCAGCTCTCCACCTGATCCTCATATTCCTTCGTGCGGACGGCTCTTTCCGTGACTATATCCTCGACCAGATTATTCACGGTGTTTTCGAGGAAATGCTGTCTGAGCTCGAGGGCATTGGCATAGAGCTGCTCGGTATAGAGCACACGTATCCTGAGGAACGCCTGATGCAGAAGCAGCAGTATCGCTATGGTCATTACGACTATTATTGCAATTGTCTGGGGTCTGACCTTTTGTTTACTCTTCATAATGAATAATGATACACGATTTCCCTGTATTTGTTAAATCCGGGGTTCATCCTTTTTTGATCTTTTGGAATGGGGATCGATCCAGCTGAAGCACAGGTAGTAGCGAAGCCACGCCGTTATGGCGCTCACAACCCAGACCACTCCTGCAGAGATCCATATTCCGGGGATGCCCATTCCCATATACTTTGTCATAAGGAGAGGAATGGTGAAGCGCCCGATGATCTCCACTATCCCGTTAAACAGGGCAAAGAACGCGTCTCCCATGCCTGTAAGGAGCCCCCTCACGACATAGATGACACCCAGGGGTATATAGAAGAGGCTTGTAACCCTGAGGCCGAAGGCACCGAGAGCGATAACCTCCGGGTCCGTAACGAAGAGACTGGTGATAGCGCCTCCGAAAAGCTGCATCGTAAGTATCAGTACTGCAGACAGGACTACCATGATGAGAAGACCCTTTCCGTAACCCGAGTATACCCTGTCGTATTTCTTCGCACCGTAGTTCTGTCCGCAGAAGGTGGCGATGGAGGCGCCGAGAGTGGTAAAGGGCTGGTGGATAAGCTGTTCTATCCTGTTCGTGGCAGTGTAGGCTGCCACAACCACCGTTCCGTAGGAATTGACGATACGCTGCACCGCCATTCCCGAGACCGCGATAAGTCCAAACTGCAGGGACATGGGAACTCCGAGCCTGAGCACCTTCCACGACATGGAGGAGGAGAGCTGGAGCTCACGTTTCTTTATTCTGAAGTAAGGATTTATCCTGTACGCATAAAGTCCGCAAAGAACCGCCGCCAGAAGCTGGGCGATAACGGTGGCAAGGGCTGCGCCCCGTATACCGGTATTCAGTACACAGACAAAGAGAAGATCCAGCCCGATATTGATAATTGCCGAGAGGATAAGGAAATAAAGGGGGGTTCTTGCATCCCCGAGAGCCCGGAGCATGGAGGCGAGATAATTGTACAGCGAAACAAAGAGGAGTCCGGCGCTCAGATAGCGGATATAAACAGCCGCATCATACAGTATGTCCGCAGGGGTTCCGAGAAGCTGAAGAAGTGCTGTTGCCGAGAAAAAACCTATCAATCCGAAAACAACCGGAACAATGAGCATGATGAAGCCGGTATTGACTATGGCGGACTTTACCCTTTTGTCATCCCGGGCACCGTAATACTGTGAAACGATTATGCCACCGCCGCTGCCGATACCGTTACAGAGCGCAAAGAAGAGAAAGGCGATGGAGCCCGTGGATCCAACCGCGGCAAGAGCCGTAGAACCCACAAAGCGCCCAACGATTATGGAGTCTGCGATATTATAGATCTGCTGGAAAACATTTCCTATAAGGGAGGGCAGGGCAAAGATTATAAGGTGCCTCACCGTATCCCCGCTTGTCATATCGGTTGTGTATTCTTTCATAAATCAGGTGTTTATCCGCTGGCTTAATAATAAAATATCAACCCCTGTCATCCTGAGGGCGAAGCCCGAAGGATCTTCCCTCCGGGTGTCTTAGTATTATATCAGAGAATCCTCCACTATTCAGCCTGAAACCCGGAATTGACAATTATTTTCCCCAATTATATAATGATTCGAACGATTTCGTGGGGACCCTTCTCCGCTCCGCTCCGGTCGGCGCAAAACCGATGTCCGCTGGACATCGTGCGCCCCACTTCATGCTCGTGTAGGGGTGCGTCCAAAGTCCTTGTCCCCACCACAAGCTTTTCTTGTGTGGTAACAATTACTTTTGGCGCATTAATCATATAATCGTGTAACCGTTGAAAGACGGAAAGAGTGATCAACCTCTCTTTAG
>CADCQV010000195.1 GCA_902803625.1 uncultured Lachnospiraceae bacterium | reverse complement strand
TACAAATTATATGATGCGGCTATGCTCTCCATTACCTCCTATACCAAGGTCGGCTTGAGACTCGCTACGTTTTTCGGCTTCTTCGCAGGGCTCGTGAGCTTTTGCATAGCCATATACTATACCGTGATGAAGCTGACCCACTGGTACAGCTTTTCTGCAGGCTATGCCCCCATGCTTATCGGGGTGTTTCTCTTAGGCTCCCTACAGCTTTTCTTTATCGGCTTTATGGGAGAGTATATTCTGAATATCAATACACGTATTATGCACCGGCCGCTTGTGGTGGAGGAAAAACGGCTGAATTTTGACGATGATCCTCCGGAAGAGGAAAAGGCGGATAAGACCGACAGAGAAGACAGATGAACCTTAACGTCCTTTATCAGTTTAACGAGAAGTACGCTCCCTATGCGGGAGCCAGCATAACCAGCCTTCTCGAGAACAATAAGCATATAGACAGGATCCATATCTTCATACTCGGAGAGGATCTGTCCCAGTTTTCCTGCCAGAGGCTTAGGAGCCTTACCGCCCAGTACGGAAGGCTTCTGAATTTCGTGAGGACCGAGAACCTTATCGCCCTGATGAAGGAGATGCATATGCCCTCCTACAGGGGTTCTTATGCCGCAAACATGCGGCTCTTTCTGTCCTTCATCGTGGATGAGGATATTGACAGGCTTCTTTACCTGGATGCGGATACCATAGTTACCGGGAAGCTGGATACGCTTATTGACCTGGATATGGGAGACCACCCTGTTGCCATGTGCCTGGATTCCCTGGTACGTAAGCATAAGAAACGCCTGAATTTTGATATGGCTGACTTTTATTATAATTCGGGAGTGATCCTTTTTGATATGAAAAAATGGCGTAAGCTCCGCTGTTCCGAGCGTATCGCGGATCACGTAAGGAATGTAAGAGCCTGGTATCCCTCACCGGATCAGGATCTCTTAAATGTGGTATTAAAGGGTGAGATCATGAAGCTGAGCCCCAGATATAATATACAGCCGGTATATCTCGCTTTTTCTCCGAGGTCATACTTCAGAACCTTCGGCGGAAGGGGCTTTTATACACCCGAGGAGATGAGATCCGCTCTCACCTCTCCGGTCATATATCATTTCTTCCGCTTCGTGGGGGAATTTCCCTGGCATAAGAACAATGTCCATCCGGATAACGATCTTTTTGACAAATATATCGCTCTGTCACCCTGGAGCGACTATGTGAAGCAGCCTGCGGATAACGGTATCGTCCTTAAGCTTGAAAAGGTTCTCTATAAGAAGCTGCCCCGCTTTGTATTCATAAGGATATTCAGGGCCGCCTATGAGGATTTCATAAAAAAAGCGAACAAGGATTCACTCAAATTTAAGACAAACAGGCATATGTAACGAAATTTCTATGATCCAGATGACCATAACATCCCTTAGCTTCATTATTTTTATTGTTCCGGCAGTGGCTGTGTATTACCTGACACCAAAAAGGTATATGTGGATAACACTGCTTTTTCTCAGCTTTGTTTTTTATTTTCTTGCTGCGGTTCCCTATACCCTTGTTTTTCTGCTGATAACGGCGCTTACGGCGCAAATTTCATCGTACTTTATGGAAAAGACGGAAAAATACCGGAACGCAGTGGCTTTCGCGGCTATAGCGGTCAATATCCTGCTTTGGTTTTTATTTAAGGGAAGCACATACTGGATTGGCCTGTCCGCGGCTCTTCACTCGGTTTTTCCGGCGGTGCCTGTTTTAAGTAAGATCCCGCTCCCGGCGGCCTTTGGTATGAGTTATTATACCTTTCAGTCGGTAAGCTACATAATCGACTGTCTGTGGAAAACGTCCAAACGTGAAAAAAATTTCTTCAGGCTCCTCCTTTTTCTCATGTTCTTCCCGCAGCTCACCACAGGTCCCTTCAGCCGGTACAACGCGCTTCAGTCTGTCTATGAGGGGAGAAACTTTGATATAGACAGGATATACCGCGGAGCGCAGAGAATATTGTGGGGCTTCTTTAAGAAGCTTGTCCTTGCGGAGCGGATAGGGGCAATAGTGGATACGGTATACGGAGCTCCCGATGCGCATATCGGCTTATGGTATGTCCTTAGCTTTCTTCTCTATCCGCTTCAGCTGTATGCCGATTTTTCCGGAAGCGTGGATATCGTTCTGGGAGTTGCGGAGCTCTTCGGAATAGAACTTCCGGAAAACTTTAATAATCCTCTTTTTGCCGAGACCTCACAGGAATTCTGGCAGAGATGGCATATGTCCCTCGGAAGCTGGGTAAAGGACTATATAATGTATCCGGTTCTTAAAAGCAAACCGGTCCTTGAAGCGGGGAACAGGATAAAGGCAAAGCATGGAAAAAAGGCCTCCAAGCTTGTAACGCTCGGCATAGGCATGTTCTGTACCTGGATGTTTATCGGAATATGGCATGGGGGATACAGATACATCCTTGGATGCGGAATCTATTACTGGGCTGTTATGCTTTCCTATGAGATCCTCTCTCCGTATCTTTCCAGGATAAATAAAGCACTTGGCATAAACGGGGCGTCCTTCAGCTACCATCTGATGAGGAAGCTTAGGACATATCTGATCCTTTGTATATCAATGGTTTTTTTCAGGTCGGATGGCATAATGAACGCATTCCGTATGCTTAAAGCCATAATACTGTCCTTTACACCCGATTTTTTCAATCCCTGGATCTTTGTTAACGGTGCACTTGCCGATACGGGTCTTTCCGGAACGGATACAGTTGTTATTATAATATCCCTGCTTCTAATGCTGCTGGCAGCTCTTATGAGGGAAAAAAAGGGACATGCCAGGGATTGGATCGCAGAGCAGGGAATAGTTTTCAGATGGAGCGCGTGGCTTGTCCTTTTCACCTTAGTAATGATCTTCGGAATGTACGGTCCGGGATATCAAGCCGCGGATTTCATATATCAGGGGTTTTAGATGGAAAAAAGAAAGCTTTTTAAGACGGTCATTTTCCTGAGTCTGATCATAATGATAATGATGGGATTATCCGGGCTTTTTGTTGACAAAACAAGCAGATATTATAAGTATGAATTTCTGAACGCAAGGACAGATTTTGATGCGCTGTATTTTGGCGCCAGCAGAATGCATGAAGCGGTGGATCCTATGTATCTCTGGGAAAAATACGGGATATCCTCGTATAATCTGGCTTCGGCGGGGGAGTCTGTCCAGATGTCCTATTATGTCCTTAAGGAAGCATTGGACCACTGTTCTCCGAAGGTTGTATTTATTGATGCGGCAAAGATATCGGATGAATTTGACAAGATCAATTCCGGCTACGGTTTTGTGCATGAATCCATTGATGCACTTCCTTTGAACAGAAACAAGCTGGAGGCTGTAAATTATGCCGGACGTTTTTTTGAAGGAGGGAGACTGGGCTTCATTTCAATGCTGTATGCGTATCATGGCAGATATGATGACCTGAAGGAAGAGGACTTTAAGAGAGAGGTCAATTATGATAAGGGAGCTTATATCATGACGAGCGTATATAAAAGGGAAAAGCCTGTCCGGCAGACCAATGAGGTAAAGGAGCTGAAGGGCGGAGACGGAGTAAGTCATTATAAGCGTATTCTAAAGCTGTGCAGAGAAAAGGGCATTCGCTGTGTGCTTACCGATATTCCGGTACATGCCAAAATATTCTCCCCCGGCAGACAGAAGCATCTGAATGCCCTGATCAAGCTTACAAAGGAAAACGGAGGAGATGTGATATCCTTTAATGATATTCTGGATGAAATAAAGCTTGACTATGACTATGATTTCGGAGATGCCGGACACCTGAATTTTCTGGGAGCCGAGAAGGTCTGCGATTACCTTGCGGGATATATGCAGGGTGATATCGGAATAGAAGATCACAGGAATGATCCCCTTTACAGCATCCCCTGGGAAGAAGACAAAAAGAAGTGGAAGGAGCAGAGAACCGGGATGCTCGATGAAAAGGAGGACGCGGTTGCCTATATTTTCGGTGCGGTCGATGAGGGAAGAGAGATAAAAATGTACGTATATGAACCGGATAAGGTACGTAATCAGTACGGAATGGATTTTTGTCTGAAAAGAACCGGAATTGAGCCCGAGCTGGCAGATGAGGATGAGATCGGCGGATACGATATGATGATAGAGGTGCTGAATAAGGAAAACGGGGAAAGGATAGCACAGAAATCCTTTTTCTATAATCAGAGCAGCGGAATGTTTACTACAAAAGAGGAGGAATAGGCTTGAGGGAACTGGAATATCCTTTTGACGGAGACTATATCATAATGAAAAAGAAGGCCTTAAGGAGGGAGCTTCTGAAGAATGAAAAGCTTCTGCCCTTAAGGGTTGCGGTTCTCGGAGGATATACCACTGATGATATCGTTAAGGTACTGGAGCTCTTTTTACTGGATTCCGGAATAAAGCCGGCTTTCTATGAGTCCGAGTATAACAGGTATTATGAGGATGCAATGTTTGAGAATAGTGAGCTGGAGGCTTTCAAGCCCGAGATCATTTTCATATGTACATCCGTAAGGAATATCCCGGAATTTCCGGACATCAATGACAGTGCCGAAACGGTGGAGAATAAATTTAAGACGGAATGCGATCGTCTTGAAGCTATGTGGGAAAGGCTCAGTAAAGTCTACGGATGTACGATAATACAGAATAATTACGAATATCCTTCAGAGCGCCTCCTTGGGAACAGGGATTCCTGGGATATGCACGGAGCGGTAAACTTTACGCTGAGACTAAATGCCTTTATAGGTGAATATGCTTCATCACATGGGAAATTCTATGTTCATGATGTAAATTATCTGTCATCTCTGTACGGACTTGAAAAATGGTCGGACCCGTTCTACTGGCATATGTATAAATATGCGGTTTCCGTGCCGGCGATACCCCGGTTTGCCTTTAATCTGTCAAATATCATCAAGTCACTTATGGGGAAAAACAGGAAGGTATTGATGCTGGATCTGGATAATACCCTCTGGGGAGGGGTAATAGGTGATGACGGAGAAGATAATATCGAGATAGGACAGGAAACATCACTGGGACAGACCTACAGTGAATTCCAGAAATATATTAAATCACTTTCGTCCCTTGGAATACTTCTCGCGATCAATTCAAAAAACGATGAGGAGACTGCGCTGAAAGGCCTTAATCGCCCGGACTCCGTTTTGTCTCCGGAGGATTTTGCAGCTAAAAAGATAAACTGGGAGCCAAAAAGTGAGAACCTTTTAAGTGCCGCAGAGGAGCTGTCCCTCCTTCCCGAGAGCTTTGTTTTTGTTGACGATAATCCGGCTGAAAGGGAGATAGTCAGGACAAACAATAAAGGTACTGCGGTTCCGGAGATCGGGGACAGGCCGGAATATTATAAGGATATAATCGACAGATCCGGATTTTTTGAAATCACCGAGCTGTCAGAGGACGATCTGAAGAGAAAATCCATGTATAAGGCAAATGCCGAGCGCAGAGAAAGCAGGACACAGTTTACCGATTACGGCGAATACCTGAGGTCGCTGGATATGAAGGGTGAGATAGGAGACTTTATTCCCGCATATATGTCCAGGATCGCGCAGCTTACCAATAAAAGCAACCAGTTCAATCTGACCACGAAAAGATATACACAAAATGAGATAGAGGAAGCGGAAAGGGAGGAGGATACCATTACAATATACGGGAAGCTCAGTGACCGCTTCGGTGATAACGGTGTTGTAAGTGTCGTGATCGGAAGGATCAGGGATCAGGAGTGCCATATTGAGCTCTGGATCATGAGCTGCAGGGTACTGAAAAGGGATATGGAATTCGCGATGATGGACGAGCTTGTGAAGAAGTGCGTTGAAAGGAAGGTAAGGACAATATTCGGATACTACTATCCAACCGCAAAAAACGCTATGGTAAAGGAATTCTACGCGCTGCAGGGCTTCGAAAGGATATCTGAGGATGAGGACGGAAATACGGTATGGCGTTTTGACATAAAAGAGGACTATGCTAAAAAGAACAGATTTATAGATGTCTGCAGTGGTGTGTGATATGACAGGGAACGGACCTATAAGCGGAAATAAAAGGACAGAGGAATTTCTCGGGCTGGTATTTGCTTCAAACCCAAGACAGAAGGAAAGCATTCTCTATACTATGGATAAGTACTATACGGAGGATGATTATTCTAAGCTGGAGGATATTCTTATGTTTTACGCCCGGAGCATGAGTATAGCGGAAATAGCAGATGCTTACAGGCTTCTGGTAGAAGATACGATAAAGGAGACCATGTATTTCCTGGAGCATGGGCGTTACAGGTATTCGAGCTTTGAAGAAACCGAGAGACTGGTGTACAGCAGAAAGGAATATATGTCAAAGTATATGGTGGGTCTTTCTGTCTCGGGGTACCTCTGGTCAAATCACATAAGGATGTTTCACTGGTTCCGGGATATTATGAAGGGAGTGGAGGGAAATCGCTATCTTGAGATCGGACCCGGACACGGCAGGTATTTCTGTGAGTCGGTAATGATAAACGGTTTTTCTGAATATGATGCGATCGATGTATCGGAGACATCCGTTGATCAGACAAATGCTTATCTTAAAGAGCATCTTGATAAGGATCAAATGGGGAAGTGCAGGGTATTTCGGAAAAATGCCTATGATCATAAGCCTGAGGAAAAGTACGATTTTGTTGTTATTGCCGAGGTGCTGGAGCATCTTGAGGATCCTTTGGGAATGCTTTCCCACGTGAACAGCATAAGCACCGGTCAGGCGTACCTCTATGTCACCGTTCCCGTAAATGCTCCGGAGATAGATCATATTTATCTCTTTAACAGCATAGAAGAGGTCGAGGAGCTTATTAAGGCCGCGGGATATGAGATCAAAGACAGATTATATGCGGCAGCGGGAGATATGAAGCTGGAAAAGGCGGTTAAGAAAAAGAATTCCATTATTGTCGGACTGCTGGCCGGAAAGGTGCGGGGAAAGGGATGAATCACTATGGCTACAGGGATCTGAGACCCGGTATGAAGGTAAGCTTTGACGCGGTTCTGGACGAAGAAAAGCTCGATATGTTCAGAAAGATAACAGGAGATATCAATCCTCTTCATAATGACAGGAGCTATGCAGAGTCAAAGGGCTACCGCGAAAGAGTGGTATTTGGCATGCTTAGTGCATCCTTAATGTCGACCCTGGCGGGGGTGTATCTTCCCGGGGAAAAAAGCCTCATCCAGTCCGTGGAAAGCAAATTCATAAAGCCGGTGATCCTAAATGATGTCATCACGGTCACCGGAGAGATCACGGATATGAATGATTCGGTGCAAAGAATCGAACTGAAGGTAACAATGACGAATGACAGGGGAGAGAAGGTATTAAAAGGAAAGATGCAGGTATTGGTAAATGGATGAGAGATGTATTTTTGTGACGGGAGCTTCGTCCGATATAGGGGTGGAGCTTATTAATTCCATCGGTGACAATTATTCTTTGATCTATGCCCATTACAGAAATGAAAATGAGAGCTTCTCTGCACTGAAGGAAAGCTTCGGTGAGCGGCTTTTCACTCTTAAGGGCGACTTTCTTAACAGGGAAGATCCAGGGCATCTGCTTGATATTATCAAAGAAAGAGGGGTCTTCCCCGATCATTTTGTTCATCTTCCTTCGGATAAAATGACGGGAAACAGATTTCATAAAAGAGACCCGGAGGATTTCCGGCGCAGCCTGGAGGTATCCTTTATGTCGGCGGCTACTCTCCTTAACGGGCTTATCGGTCCTATGGCAAAGAAAAGGTACGGCCGGATCGTTCTTATGCTTTCCTCCTGTATTCTCGGGAGGGCGCCTGCCTACCAGTCACCTTATGTGACTTCGAAGTATGCCCTTTTCGGTCTTATGAAGGCGCTTTCCGCAGAATATGCATCAAAGGGGATCACCGTGAACGGGGTTTCACCGGATATGATGGATACCAAGTTTCATAACGGTACTCTGAAGAAAGAAGTGGTGCTGAAGGAAAATGCGGAGATAAATCCGCTCGGAAGGAATATTGCCATAGGAGATGTAATCCCGGTTATCAGCTATCTTTTGTCTGATGCCGCAGAGGCCGTGACGGGACAGAATATTGCGGTAACCGGTGGAGTGAGATAAAATGATTAAATGATTTTTTGCGAAGGTGCGGTATGGGGGGCTGAATAGCTGCATTAAAGCATATTTCCGGGAGAACGGAGGAAAAGGATATGACAAGAGAAGAAGTATTTGAGAGACTTACAGAGGTCTTCAGAAACGTTTTTGATGACGATACCATAGAGCTGTCGGAAACAACCACATCAAAGGATATTGAGGACTGGGATTCCTTCGAGCATATTAATCTCATCGTTGCGGTGGAGAAGGAATTTTCGATCAAAGTCCCTATGGGAAAGGTCACCACAATGAAGGATGTGGGAGAAATGGTTGACATAATTCTTCAGGAATCCGGAGCGGCATGAGGCGGTATGAAGATATCGGTAATAATTCCCGTATATAATACAAAGGCCGAATACTTAAGAGAGTGCCTGAACAGTCTTCTCTGCCAGCAGAAATTTAAGGACTATGAAGTCATTGCGGTAAATGACGGTTCTACAAACGGCTGTGAAAGGATTATAGAGGAATTTGCCCGTCTTCATGACAAATTAGTTTACATAAAACAGGAAAACGCCGGAACCAGTGTTGCGAGAAACACCGGTCTCTCCAGGGCAAAGGGTGACTATATCATGTTCGTGGATGGGGATGATTTTGTTTCCGTTGACTGCCTTCATACCGTTTACGGGGCGATGCAGAAGAGACGAGTGGACATCCTTTTCTTCGGCTATGCCACGAGCTATACCAACAGGGAGATCCGCCGGGTGCTTGATAAACCTGTCACGGATCTCTGGAGGAAGGATACTCTGGAGCTCTCAGTGCTTAAAGGGAATCCGGCTCTGGGAAGCGTGGAGGTGGGGGCACCCTGGGGAAAGCTTATCAAACACGATATAATCAGGGATAACGGCTTAAGATATACCGAGGGGCTCATCAAGGGACAGGATACGGTTTTCATGCTCTCTGTTTTCGAGCACTGCCGGTCATTTTCATATCTTAGGTTTCTGGGGTACCATTACAGGATATCGGATGTTTCCGTAAGCCACCGCTACAACCCGGATATTGTTTCCATAATGGAAAAAACGCTTGGCGCTTATGGGGAGTTTGTGGAAAAATATCATAAGCCGGAAGAGTTTGCGGAGGCTGTGAGGCAGAAGTATTATAAGGTGATGCTGGGAGAGTATCTGGAGTTATTTTTTCTGAATAAGAAGAATAAAGCACCGGAAAGAGAAAAGGAAAACGATTTCCTAAAGATCCTTGGCAGTGAACCTTATTCAGGCATTATCGAAAAGGTGGATCCCGGCAGCATGGGTCTTTATCAAAGGGTTCTTTTAAAGCTGCTGAAGAAGAGAAATATCTCTCTTCTCTTCGCCTTGAAGAGAGGGGAGTTCTTTTTAAGAGACCTGGTAGTGAGAAAGTATGTTTAAGCCTCCCGCCTTCGGGGCATATGAGAGTATTCCATTTGTAAAGGAGATATTCATGTCAATATATAATGATCTTATAAGCAAAAACACGAAGCTTGCCCTTGTGGGTTTAGGTTATGTCGGGATGCCGATAGCTGTGGCTTTTTCGGAGCACGTTGATACCATAGGCTTCGATATCAATGAGGAAAAGATAAAGAAATACAAGGCCGGCATTGATCCCACAAACGAGGTTGGGGATGAGGGCATTAGAAACTGCAGGGTTGACTTCACCTCAGATGAAGCCGCTCTTAAGGAGGCCTCCTTCATAATCGTGGCGGTACCTACGCCGGTTAATAACGATCACACCCCGGATCTTTTACCTGTAGAGGGAGCAAGCCACGTTGTAGGACGGAACCTGAAAAAAGGAGCTGTAGTTGTCTATGAATCCACGGTTTATCCCGGGGTGACCGAGGAAATATGCGTTCCGATCCTGGAAAAGGAATCCGGCCTTAAATGCGGCACTGATTTCAAGGTGGGCTATTCTCCGGAGAGGATCAACCCCGGAGACAAGGTACACAGACTGGAGACCATTACCAAGATCGTGTCCGGTATGGATGAAGAAGCTTTGGAAGAAATCGCTTCCGTATACAGTCTGGTAGTGAAGGCCGGAGTATACAGGGCGGAAAGCATAAAGGTCGCAGAGGCTGCAAAGGTCATAGAGAACAGCCAGAGGGATATAAATATCGCCTTTATGAACGAGCTTTCAATGATATTCAATAAGATGGGAATTGATACCCTGTCCGTTCTTAAAGCGGCGGGAACCAAGTGGAATTTCCTTAATTTCCGTCCGGGACTTGTGGGTGGACACTGCATAGGAATTGACCCCTATTACCTTACCTATAAGGCAGAGGAGCTGGGGTATCACAGCCAGATAATCCTCTCCGGACGGCGTATAAACGACGATATGGGTAAATATGTTGCGGAATGCCTCGTAAAGAACCTGATAAAAGCGGGGATATCTGTGAGTAATGCAGATGTGGCCATTCTGGGCTTTACCTTCAAGGAGAACTGTCCTGACACCCGGAATACCAAGGTAATAGATATAGTAAGGGAACTCAGGGAATACGGGATAGAGCCTGTTATCGCTGATCCGGAGGCGGACTCTGCCGAGGCACATGCGCTTTACGGAATTGACTTTGTTTCCCTTAATGATGTAAAAAGCTGTGACGCAGTTATCCTTGCCGTATGTCATAAGGCCTTTGAAGAACTTAAGGAAAACGATTTCTCGGCAATGTTTAAGCAGGGACAGAAGAAGGTGCTCTCCGATGTCAAGGGAATGCTTGACAGGAGGGAGTTTGAGGAGAAGGGGTATATTTACTGGAGACTGTGAGAAGATCCTTCGTCGCTTCGCTCAGGATCTTTATATTTTTGGAGAAAAAACATAAATGCTTGATAGAATAAACGTATTATTTACCGGAGGACTGGATTCCTCCTACACAATGATGTATTTTTCAAAATTCCCTGTGGAGATACAGCCCTATTATCTGAAGGACAACCGGCCTTCAGAGAGCTATGAACTGAAGGCAATAAAGGATATCATCACCGACATCAGGAAAAAACCGGATACAAGGGCGAATATAAGGGAACTCTTCACTAAGCCCACCTACGCCATTAAGCCGGACCGGGAGATACAGAATGCCTACCGCTATATGTTTAAGACTGCAGGCTTCGGAAAGCAGTACGGCTTCATAGCGAGATTCGCAAAGCAGGAAGGAATAAAGGGCCTTTTTGTCTCCCTTGTGCATACTCCCTTCGGAAGGGGGAATATGGCCGTCCGTAACAGCGGCGGCGTTGAAAGGGCAGAGGATGAGGATATGGAGTACTATTACCTCGATCCGGAAAAAACGGAGAAAAACCTCTACACCCTTTTTGAGAACGTTCTTCTTCCGCCCTCCTTTATGAGAACCAAGGAGGAGGAGATGGAGGAAATGAAAAAGCTGGGCTTTGAGGACTCCATAAAAAAGACCTGGTTCTGCTACTGGCCGGTTAACGGTGAGCCCTGCGGAACCTGCCCTCCATGCAGGGATCTTATAAGGGACGGAATGACCTGGAGATTTACGAAGGACGGGCTAAGGCGCTACGAGGAGGATCAGAAGGTTCCCGCGTGGCGACATAAGATAAGGGATTATAAGCTCACACTTTCCGATAAGTGGTATGAATTAAAAATGAGGAGCAGGTATGGAAGCCAATGATCCCCTGGTGAGCTGTGTGATCACCAGCTATAAGAGAGATAAGGAGACAGTGGGACGCGCTTTAAAAAGCGTCCTTCAGCAGACCTATTCCCCTATAGAGGTATTTATTATAGACGATAACAGGGGAGAGGGAGCAGAGGAGTATTCAAAGGCCCTGTCAGAGCTGTCTGATTTATCGGACAAGGTGCAGATAATAAAAACCGAGAGAGGGCACGGCGCCCAGAGAGCCAGAAATACCGGGATCGAGCACGCAAGCGGAAAGTATGTGGCCTTCCTTGATGATGATGATGAGTGGCTCCCGGAGAAGCTTGAAATCCAGGTGCCGATCCTTGAAGGGGATCCGGAGGTGGGTTTATGCTACAGCAGGGGCTACCTTATTAACGAGGCCTTTGATCCGCCGAGGGTCACTGAGTTTAAGTCGGTAAAAAATGCTTCTTATGAGGATCTCCTTAAGGATGACGGCATAGGCTCGACCACCCAGGCCGTTATACCCAAAGCGGTTTTTGAAAAGGTTGGGATGTTTGACGAGAGCTTCCCCGCGAGGCAGGACTATGAAATGTGGATCCGCATTTCCAGAAGCTATAAGACAGTGGGAAGCGATAAGTGCCTCTACAAATACCATAAAAGTAAAGGCACCGGCCAGGTTTCCCATAAATGGAAGAACTGCCTTAAGGGGCACGAGCTGATATACGAAAAATATAAGGAAGACATAGACGGAATAAGGGATGCGAAGTTTAATGTTGTTTTTCACGTAGCCCACTATCTAAATGAGGGTGCAAACGCGGAGAAAGATCCGTCATTAAAGCTCAAGGCCGTAATAAAGTATCTGGAGGCTTTTTTCACCTCCCCCTCAATGTTTCTGGTTCAGGGAAGATACAGGCTGCGGAAGATGATTAAGAACAGGAAAAAATGATTAATGAGACTTTATGATCTGCTTCCCAAATGGATCATTTCCCCAAGCTTTTCATCAGTCCCCCCGGGAACCCAGGTACACTGGCCGCTGGAGGGAGTGAAGGTCATTTCTCCGAACTTTATGCTCCCGTCATTCAAGTGATAAAGATCTACCCGTACATAGGGGAATCCCTTTGAAAGCTCTGCTGCGAGCTCTGTCATTTTTTCATAGTTTGAAGGCTTTTCCGGAAGGACTTCATACACCGGGTATGTGGCGGTTCTGTAGGGAAGGAGCTTCCAGTCCTTATCAAAAAAGGCTAAGCGGGCCTTGCCTGAGCGGCCTCCGATGTATTCACAGCAAACAGGATCCCCGTTAAAACAGTGGAACTTATAGTCCATAAGATCTGATCCGTTATTATCGACGAATTCCTCGGCGATTATCTTTCTCTTTATCCCGTAGTACTGCATCTGGAAACCAAAGCGGAAAGCGAAGTCAAACATCATCCAGCGCCGGAATTCCTTAGCCGCGGCTTTTTTGTCAAAGGCAGATTTATCAAGGACTATCATATTCGTATTGCAGGCGTGGTTTGTCTTTAATACGAAGCGATCAGGCAGCGCTTCAAAATCAATATCTTCAAATCTGTCCCAGGCACCTAAAAGGGGGATCAGGTATTCTTCACCGATCCTTGTCCTTATCCAGTCCCGGACGGCATATTTGTCGGAAAGCGTTTTCATTTCCGGAGTAATGCCAAAGAGCTTTATCCAGTTTATCTTGTCGCACCAGGTTTTCGGAGGATTGAGATGAAGCTCCCGGCCGTTGCATTTCTTAAACCAGCGCTTTAATGCAAGAGGGCGCAGGGGAACCGGTGTAAGTGCCTCACCGTAATAGGAGAGGAGAATGATAATATTATTGATAAGGCTGCTTTTTCTCATAATGCTGACATTATAGCCTTTTTGTCACGGATTGCAAAGGGAGTCAACGGGGGGAGTCAACGGGGACTTCCCGCTAACTCCCGCTAACTCCCACTTGAATATATTGACTAAAATGTTTATAATAGCGGAGTTGTTTCAAGGAAAAATGCGATAAAATCAATTTAGTAAGTGTGATTTAGAAAAGAGGAGCTTTATTATGAAAAACAGGATACTTTCGATCCTGCTTACTGCAGGACTTACTCTTGCCCTTTTGTCAGGCTGTGCCGGAGCGCAGAGTGGCAAAAGCCCAGCGGCTGAGCCCCAGGCGGAAAGCCAGGCTGAGGACACGTCCGACAGCAAGGATGAGACAAAGGATATCACGGTAAATGTAGGCGATCAGGCAGCCTTCTTTCTTGTAAAGGTTGCTGAGAAAAAGGGCTTTTTCGAAGAGGAATTCGGTCCGGACGGGATCACCATCCATTCCGAGATCTTTGCAAAGATGGGCCCCGCCATCATCGAGGCAATGGCAGCGGGAGATGTGGACTTAAGCATCGTGGGAGTTTTCCCCGTGGTCAACGCAAATAATGCCGGAAATAAGATAATGATGCTCTCAAGCGGAAACTTTACCGAGGATGGATTCCGTCTCGTGGTCGGACCTGATTCAAAGGTGGAGAAGGTTGAGGATCTAAGCAGCCTGAAGATCGGTGTTCCCTTTGGTGCTGCCGAGCACCAGATCACTCTGCAGATACTGGAAAATCATGGCCTTGACGATACAAAGGTGGAACTCGTAAATCTTCAGCAGGCTGACGCTCTTACGGCACTCCTCGGAGGGGAGATAGATGCGGCACTCTTCAACAGCGGAACCTTGAGCGCTGCAGAGGAAGCAGGGGCAAAGACCATAGCTACCAATAAGGAAGTGGGTCTCATCGTAAATCCCGTAATAGGCAGAAAAGACTTTGTGGAAGCAAATCCCGAGATCACATCCCGCTTCTTAAAGGTACTTGACAAGACCGCGAAGTGGATAGACGAGAACGAGGACGAGACCGTTAAGATCGCGGCCGAGGTAAACGGAGCCGATGAAGAGGGCATCAGGGTAAGCCTTCTTTCAAGAGGAAGGGCGATCTCAATAGATGATGAGCATTTTAAGGATCCCATAAATTCCACTTTGGAATTCGCACGTGCCCAGGGGCTTATAGGTGATCTTAAGTATGAGGACGTGGTGGATACTTCTTACTTTGAGAATGCGGGGATCGAATAAAGCGTACAGCTGATGAAAAAATGGATGCAGATGTCAAAAAAGCATAAGATCCTTAGCGTGTGCGGCGTACTGATAATCTTTCTCATCATACTGTACTGGCAGATAGGTTCTGAGAGAGGGTGGATAAATTCCATCCTCCTTTCGTCGCCTTCAGACATAGCGGCATCCTTCAGATCACTGTGGGGCAGCGGAAGCCTGCAGAAGCATATTATGGTGAGCTTCAAGAGGGTTATGATAGGTTATGTTTCCGGAGCCGGACTGGGGATACTGTCCGGTTTTATCCTTTCCACCATGCCGTCTCTGGAGAAGCTCTTCAGCTTTTCTCTGGCCATTATCCGGCCGATACCCGCTCTTGCCCTGTTTCCTCTTTTCATTCTGTGGTTTGGAATAGGGGAAGGATCAAAGATCATGGTTATTGCCTTCATGTCATTCTGGCCAACCTTCCTGAATACGGAAGAAGGGGTGAGGCAGGCGGACAAGAATCTTCTGGAGCTGGCAGATGCCCTTCAGAAGGGAAGAGTCACAAAGATGGCAACTGTGCTCCTTCCGTCCACGCTTCCCTATATCTTTGCTGGACTCAGGCTTGCAATAAGCCGTGCCTGGGGAGGGGTCGTTGTGGCAGAAATGCTGGCAGCGAGCTCCGGAATAGGTTTTCTTATCGAATACTCGAGAGATATGTCCCAGACTGCGACCATGTTTACCGGTGTGATCACGATAGCGATTATAGGCTTCACTGCGGATCTTCTGCTAAGGATCCTTCAGGACAGGATCTGCTACTGGCATACGGAGGTAAAGTGATATGGCAGGTATGAATGAAGTAAATATCAGTCATATCCG
>CADCQV010000194.1 GCA_902803625.1 uncultured Lachnospiraceae bacterium | reverse complement strand
GGATAAAGTCGTGCTTATCGCACTGATAGCGCAGATAGCCTTTATCATGTATATGAACCTTTTCAGGGGCTATACCATGATCGACTTTGATTCCTCCAGTGCCTATATGCATGAAATGGAGATGGGAAGCCAGGGGAAGCTTTTCCCCTCGGAATACAGCTATCAGGCATCACTGGACCTTGACGGGGCGGCTGTCATATCGGCCTTCTTTTACCGCATCACCGGGAATATCTTCTTATCAAGAGGTATCGCCAATAACCTCATTGTGCTTCTCTATCTTTTTATTGTAAGTTCGGTTTTAAGGAAGCTGTCTCTTACCGAAACCTGGAGGAGATTCGGGACCTTACTGTTTTTCATTCCCTACAGCATGTATATTCTGGGGTACTGGCGCACCCTTTTCGCAGGCGGGGGATTTTTTGCCTTCAGAGCTCTTACGCCCCTTCTTATCATAAGCCTTATTCTTGATATCGATAAGAATAAGGGATTAAAGGAATATGCGCTGAGAGCGGTTCTTACACTCTTTATCGTATTTCTAACGGGCCTTAGCAGCGGGGCCTATGTGATGCTCTGCGCAGTATTCCCTCTGATCCTCTGGGAGGGGATAAGAGCCTTTTTGAAGGGGGATTTTGCTGAGTTCAGATCGAAACGCACCCTGTTTGGAGTTTTAATGCTCCTTGCGTGCGGCGTGGGAATGATATTACAGAAGGCAGCGGGTTTTTCTTCAGCAGCAGACAGCAAGGTGATCCTCAATTCCCGTAAATGGACAGATGCCCTGCTTTCAAGCTTTGCCGGGATATTCGAGCTCTTCGGAGGACTAACGACCCATGAGGGGGTCAGGCTTTTTTCACTTGAAGCTGCGGGCACCGCTGTAGATTTCGCAGTGACTTGTGTGCTTTTAACGGTAATAGTTTATTCCGTGTTTACCTGCATAAAGAAAAGAAATATTTCAGATATGAAGGGCTATATCTTTTCCGTTATGCTCTTAAACAGCTTCATGTTTGCCTTTCTCGACCTTAAGTACGGGGATACGGTCTTTGAGAGCAGATACCATCTGATACCAATGCTACCCTCCTTTTTCCTGCTTGCGGAGATACTTAATGAGCTGCCGGAGAAAAAGGGGCTTAAAAGCACAGAGGTGCGGGGGTTGCAGATATTGACCGTCGGGCTTTTCCTATCTTCGATGCTCTACGGGGATGCTGAATGGCTGTATGCGAAGACCGCTCTTGGGTCAGATAAGCTCACAGAGCTTAACAGGATCATTGAGGAAGAGGGGGTCAATACAGCCTTTATCGTGGGGGAGGACAGTAAGGATCTGGGGCGGAAGATAAGAGTCTACAGCAGGGACGTACATTATATCGTGGTAAATGACGGGGCGGAGTCCGCTTTCCGTACCACCTGGGGAGGGACCACGAGGTACCTCGACAATTCCATGCAGCAGGGGAAGACCGCCGTGATCGCAACGGACAGAGCATATTTGACACTTCCGGAGTATCTCATTTCGGATATGGAATACTTAAGGGATTATGACGGCCTTAAGATTTATATTGCGGATGAGAGTAAGTTTGACTGCGTCGGGGGTGTTCTTAAAGAAAAGGACAGGGTGGTGGATTTTCCATATTCTCCGGGATATTCATACGAAAACGCAGAGCTCTCCCGGGATGGAGGACTTATTATGAAGGAGGGAGGAGGAAGCCTCCTTGGGGAATATCCTTCCGCTCCCGGAAGCTGGGATTATACCGTTTATTATGATATGCCGGCTTCTCTTAATGGTGCGTTTATTGAAATAAAGGCCGGAGATAATGAACCTGTCAGGGCAGAGATGGATCCTTCGAAAAATACTGCGGAAGTTCACGGAGTGGTAATGACCGGAAGGGAAAGTGTGAACTTTCTTATCAGCGCTCCGGAGGGCACAGTTATCAAAAGGATCGAGATCGCCCGGGGGGAAGATCAGTGAAAATACTTGTATTTGCGGAAAATTATTACCCGGATATAATGGGCGGCGGTGAATTCTCCACAAAGCAGATGGCGGAGGGCCTTGCGGGAAAGGGGCATGAGGTCATTATTTACTGTCTTGGAAAAGACACTTTTGAAGAAGAAATAAGGGGAGTCCGCGTAAAAAGAAGGTATATAAGGGGAGCAAGTGAGCATTTTTTAAGCCTTGCAAAGAATAATCCTCTTAAAGAGACATTTTCCCCTTTTGAAAAGCTTAGGAGAAAGCAGGGCGACCTCTGTCAAAACAGAAGGTGGTATGAATATTATAAAACCATAGTAATGAAAGAAGCTCCGGACGCGGTGCACACAGCCTCCCCAATGTCCTATCTCGGACGGATGAATCTCTGGAAGGCAGTATATGATCTAAGGATCCCGGTGTCCCATGTGTGCCGGGCAGATAGTCTCTTAAAGCTTAATTTCCCCGGAGGGCTCCTCGACAGCTTTAACATACGCCGGAATGCGAAGGCTGCTTTGTATCTCACGGCTCTCGCTGCGCCCTCCCGTTATTTGCTTAATAAGCACATCGAGGCGGGGATAAGGGGACAGAGCTTTAATGAAGTCATATATAACGCAGTGGATTTTGAACCGGTACCTCTCACGGAGGAACTGATAGATAAGAAGGAGGATATGGTTCTCTATGCCGGAGAGCTCAGTGAGAAAAAGGGGATCCGCACTTTACTTAAGGCCATGGAGGGATTTAAGGGCGTAAGGCTTCTCCTTATCGGAAACGGAGAGCTTGAAAGCTTCCTGAGATCGGATGGAAAAGCAGAGGTTATTGACTGGATGGACAGGGAAGAGCTGTACGCTTATATGAAAAAGGCAAAGGCAGTAGTTCTCCCTTCAAAATGGGAAGAGCCCTTTGGAAGGATCCTGATCGAAGCCATAGGAAACGGGACCATAGCGATCGGCAGCGACCGTGGAGGGATACCCGAGGTTCTGGGCCATAACAGGGATCACATATTTAAGAGCGGAGATGCGGCCGGTTTAAGGAGGCGCTTGGAAAGGGTGATCCGTATGGATTCCGGGCAGTATAGGGAGGAAGTAAGAAAGCAACGGAGGATTATGGAGCGCTTTGGGGATGCCGTATATACGGCTGATTGGGAAAGGTTTTTTATACGGCAGCTTAGCTGATCGGGTTGATATGAAAAGCATTGATGAAAAGATAGCAGAAGCTGAGGCCGAATGGCGAAGCTACAGATACAGATACGCAGGGGTCAGGGAGAGTGCAGGGCAGTTCTTCCGGGCTTTATTTAGAAGCACCGGAAAAAGGATGAACTGCGCTGTCCGGAATATTTTCCCCGTCAATATATGCCCCTTTAATATATGTCCGGTCAGGAAAAGGGTAAAGCATCATCCTTCATATGACAAGGCAAAAGTAAACATGGTTGTCTCACTCACAAGTACCGGAGACAGGATAAAATACATCCTTCCCACACTTTATTCCCTTGCTTCCCAGACAAGGAAGCCGGATCTTATTGTTCTCTGGCTCGGAAAGGATAAGGCATATCCAAAGGGGGTTCTTTCAAAGATCAGGGAGATGGGGATCCTTATCAGATTCCGGGAAGATCTGGGACCTAATACGAAATACTATTATGCCTTCAATGAGTATTGTAATGATATGGTGATAACGGTGGATGACGACATCATATATCATAAGGACATGACTGAAGAGCTGTACAGGGCATATCTAAAGCATCCGGAGGCGGTGACGGCGAGGCGGGTACATAAGATAAGGTTTGACCGGAACAGGAAGCCGGTAAGATATAAGGACTGGATATGGGAATACAGGGACGCAGTCAGTCCGGCTCACGATCTCTTCGCAACAGGGGTCGGTGGAGTGCTTTACCCTCCGGCTGTCATGTCATATATTTGCCGGGAAAGCAAGGACTTTCTGAAGGTGTGTCCAAAGGCCGATGATATCTGGCTGAAATTTTGTGAGCTAAAGAACGGCATCAGGGTTTTCGCTGTTCCTTACGCCGGATTTCATAAGGACAGCGTAAACTTAAGAACATTAAAGACATCTCTTGCAGAAAAGAACATAGACAGGGGCAGGAATGACAAATATTTAAGGTCCTGCGCACAGTACTTCGGGTTTAAGGACGATCTTTGCGAAAGGATCCTGGGAGAACTATAGGAAATGGATTCAAGAACGCTTAATTCC
>CADCQV010000193.1 GCA_902803625.1 uncultured Lachnospiraceae bacterium | reverse complement strand
GTAATAATTTCTGTACTTATTGCATAGTTCCTTACGTCCGGGGGCGTGAGAGAAGCCGGGCACCTGAGGAGATCTTATGTGAGATCCGAAATCTGGTGAATGACGGCGTGATCGAGGTCATGCTGCTCGGCCAGAATGTAAACTCATATGGCAGGAATCTGGATACACCCATGTCTTTTGCCCGGCTTCTGCGTGAGGTTGAACAGATCGACGGCCTTAAGCGCATCAGATTCATGACGTCCCATCCGAAGGACTTAAGTGATGAGCTTATCGATGTGATGGCTTCATCGGAAAAGATCTGTTCACATCTGCATCTCGCCCTGCAGTCGGGGAGCAGCAGGATTCTTAAGGATATGAACCGGCATTATACTAAAGAGGATTACCTTCTTATTGTGAAGAAGCTCAGGAAAAGTATCCCGGATATCGCAATAACAACCGATATTATTGTGGGTTATCCGACCGAAACGGCGGAGGATGTGGAGGATACCATTTCTGTTATAAAAGAAGCGGGCTTTGACGGAGCCTTTACCTTTATCTACTCAAAGAGAACCGGAACCCCTGCGGCAGCTCTTGAATTCAGGATGAGTGAGGAGGAGATACATAAGTGCTTCGACCGGGTCTTAAGGACCGTGCAGGAAACGGCAAAGAAACGCATTTCCCTCCTTGTGGGAAGGACGCTTCCGGTACTTATAGAATCTGTTAATGAGAAGGATCCTTCAATGCTGACCGGCCGCATACCCCAGAATACGGTCGTCCACCTGAAGGGCGACAGCTCGCTTATCGGGGAGATCGTTCAAGTCCGCCTTGACAGGGCTGAGGGCTTTTACTATATCGGGAGCATCGCGGAAAGAAGCTGATTGCCGAATCAATACTTGCTTTTTTTCTTTAGATATGGTAATCTTGCATTTCGTGAGACTTTTTATTACTGAAGTCTTTAGGCGATGGTCCTCTGTCACCTGCGGTATTAAAGGAAAACCGCGAGAAAATGGTGTTAAGAACGTCAAATTGCCGGATAATGCGGAGTTTTATATTAAACAATACACTGTCTGGTACGTTATGGAGGTTATATATAATGAACGCAGAAATCATCAAGGAACTTGAAAAAGAACAGCTTAAGGCCGAGGTTCCCCAGTTTACCGTAGGTGATACCGTAAAGGTTTATAACAGGATCACCGAGGGTGATAAGTCCAGGGTTCAGGTCTTTGAAGGAACCGTCATCAAGAAGCAGGGCGGGAGCAACAGGGCTACCTTTACGGTAAGAAAGAACAGCTACGGCGTGGGTGTTGAGAAGACCTTCCCCATTCATTCGCCCAATGTTGAAAAGGTTGAGGTTGTCCGCTCCGGTAAGGCAAGACGTGCGAAGCTCTTCTTCCTTCGTCAGAGAACCGGAAAGCGCTCAAAGCTTAAGGAGATCGTTGACTGATAAGAAACTATGGCTAAACACAGGGGCTTAAGCTTCTATAAAAAAGAAAAAAAGATAACCAATGAAAAGCTGGCTTTGTTTATGAGCTGGCTTTTTATGGTTTTTTTGGGGACTCTGCTCGCATATTTCTTTGTATATACCCTTGGTATAAAAACAACCGTTATCGGAACCTCCATGGAGCCCTCACTTTATAACGGACAGGTTGTATTCTTAAACAGGGTGGTATATAACCTGGTCGCTCCGAAGCGAGGGGATGTGGTCGCCTTTCTTCCAAACGGAAACGCCAATGCCCATATTTCCGTGAAAAGGGTTGTGGGTGTGCCGGGCGACAGGATTGAGATAAAGGACGGGATTTTGTACCTTAATAATGAGCCCCAGAGCGATATGTTTGACGATATGATATCTGATCCCGGGATCGCAGCCGATGAAATACTGCTTTCCGAGGATGAGTTTTTTCTGATGGGAGATAACTGCAATTCCTCGGAGGACAGCCGTGCCGCCAGTCTCGGAAGCGTAAAAAGAAAGCATATCACCGGAAAGGCCTGGTTCCATATGGCAGGCGGCGACACCGGCATCGGATTTGTACAGTGAAGGAAAACCAATGACATCATTTCAATATTTCCCCGGACATATGATGAAGGCGAAAAGAGCCATGGAGGAGGACATAAGGATTATCGACCTTGTTCTCGAGCTTGTTGACGCCAGAGCCCCGCTGTCCAGCAGAAATCCGGTAATAGATGCGCTTGCAAAGGGCAAAGGCCGGATGATATTACTGAATAAGGCAGACCTTGCGGATGAAAGGGCTACAAAGGAGTGGACGGAATACTTTGAATCAAACGGGATCACTGCAGTGGCACTGGACTCCAGAAGCCGGAAGGGCCTAAGGCTTATTGACGAGGGCGTAAAGACCGCCTGCAGGGAAAAGATAGAGAGAAATAAAAAAAAGGGCATAATTAACCGCCCAATGAGAGCCATGGTAGTCGGTATTCCGAATGTCGGAAAATCCACCTTCATAAATTCTTACGCAGGAAAAGCCGTTGCAAAGACCGGAAACAAGCCCGGTGTCACCAGGGGTAAGCAATGGGTAAGGCTCGGAAAGAACCTGGAGCTTCTGGATACGCCGGGGATACTCTGGCCGAAGATAGATGACGATACTGCAGGCTTCCATCTTGCAGTCCTCGGTTCAATGAATGACCTGGTCATCGACCGGGAAGAGCTTATCAGGCGTTTTCTAAAAGAAATCAATGCTATAAATCCACAAATACTATATAATATCTATGAGATCACCGGAGAAATGTCTCCCGATGAAATGCTGCGTCAGGCGGCAAAATCAAGAAATGCGCTTAAAAAAGGCGGGATGCCGGACACCGACAAGGCGGTCTCCATAATCTTAAATGATTTCAGAAGCGGAAAAATGGGGCGTATAACGCTTGATAACGTGCCCCGGGCCGTTTCGGCCGATTAAATCTTAAGCTGACTTCAATTTTCGGCAACAAACTTAATATAAATGAAAAAGATCAGAAAAATAGCCGGATACAGCATATATATCCTTATAATACTTCTTTTAACCCTTGTAGTTAAGGCCGTCGGATTTCAGCGGACGGTCGTCAGCGGAGATTCCATGGAGAGCACCTTAAGCGACGGGGACTCGCTTCTGGTGGATAAAATAAGCTACCGTTTTTCCGATCCCGAGAGGTTTGATATAGTGGTTTTCCCCTACCGAGCCGCGGAAAGGGTCTACTATGTAAAGAGGATAATAGGACTTCCCGGTGAAACCGTTGAGATAAGGGACGGTGTGATACTGGTAAACGGTCATGTGCTTCCCTATAAATATAACCGGGATCCCATTTATGACGCCGGAGTTGCGTCAACGGAGCTTACCCTCAATGATCACGAATACTTTGTGATGGGGGATAATGTGAACGATTCCGTGGATTCCAGAAGCTATGACGTGGGAAATATCGACAGGAGAATGGTTATCGGTAAGGTTTTTTTGAGAATCAGGCCTTTTAATAAATTCGGGGTGATAGAGTGATCGGGGTAAATAATGGCAGAATCGGTAAATGAGATACGTGAAAAATTAAAAACACTCCCGGAAAACGCTCTTCCGGATTTTATTTCCGAATACAGCTTTGATGATAGAAGCGGCGTAAAAGCCCTTGTTAATTCCGCAAAAAAACGTATTCTGGCTCTGGAAAACGAGAGGAAACGTATGTATAAAATGTTCTCCTATGAAAGAGAGTACGGAGAATATGAGTATATATGCGGTATTGACGAGGTCGGAAGGGGTCCGCTTGCAGGTCCCGTGGTTGCTGCCGCGGTTATTCTCCCGAAGGACTGTGACATTCTCTACCTTAATGATTCCAAGCAGCTTTCAGCGAAAAAAAGGGAGGAGCTTTCCGGGATCATTATGGAAAATGCAGTGGCCTACGGCTTCGGAAGTGCCGATGAAAAAAGGATAGACAGCATTAATATCCTTAATGCCACCTATGAAGCCATGAGGGAGGCTATTAATAATCTGGCGGTAAAACCCGATATATTATTAAACGATGCGGTTACAATTCCCGGGGTAAAAATAAGGCAGGTACCCATAATAAAGGGGGATGCTGCGTCAGCCTCCATTGCGGCCGCTTCCATAATCGCCAAGGTAAAGCGGGACCGTTTTATGGAAGAGATGGACAAAAAATATCCGGGGTATTTCTTTTCATCAAACAAGGGCTACGGCGGCGACAAACGACATATCGAAGCATTAAAGAGAATGGGGCCTTCCCCCATTCACCGGATGAGCTTTATCGGAAATTTCGTATAATACCGTATGATTCCGCCTGTACCTTCCGGGGCGGATCATCCGGAAAATTACGATACTTAACGGACTATTATAAAGAACACGTATGAATATTAACGTCAATTCAAATACGGGAATATACGACCTTAATCCAAACGTAAATACCGCAAGGGAGATCGTGACCGAGAGCGTGCAGCAGAGGACCTCGACCGTCCCTGCCGATCAGGTGCGCTATGTGAAGGCGGGAGATACCTTTTCGGGACAGATAACCGGCTTTAATGATGACGGAACGGTGGAGCTCCTTCTCGGTGATAATTCCCGTCTGAACGCCTTTCTTTCAAAGAATATGGGGCTGACACTGGGACAGACCCTTTCATTTACTGTGAGCGGCGCAAGCGATTCAAAGATATCCTTAACTCCCCTCTATG
>CADCQV010000192.1 GCA_902803625.1 uncultured Lachnospiraceae bacterium | reverse complement strand
CTTCAGTGCCGTACTTCCGATAACTCCGGTCTTGCAGGGTGTTTTTCTCACGTCAAAGGTCTTTCCCTTGCAAAAATCCCAGTTAAAGGTGGGAATAAGTATGGTTCCGTCCCTTCCGACCACGTCAATGAGCCCGTCGATAAGATCATTCATATCTCCGGAATCCCCGTTCTCCAGAGCCGTATATATGAGTGTTGTGGCATCGGATGCAAGCCACATGCTGTCTCCCTTTTCCAGTCCGAAATATTCAGGGATCTTTCGTAAGGGTACGTAACTGTCCAAGTTGTTCGTTGCTTCCTTTCTGAATATATTAAGATCCTTCGCTTCGCTGATAAAGATCCTTCGCTTCGCTCAGGATGACAAATAAGCTTCGCTCAGGATGACATTTTGCGCTCAGGATGACATTTTTGCGTTCAGGATGACATTGTCCCGCTCAGAACACCCACAATTATAACATAAAAACAGCACCGGGATAAGGCTTAAACCCTGTCCCGGTGTTGTGATCGCTCTGTGACCCGTTATCCCCCGTCATAGGGATAAGCGGTTTTCAATGAACCAGTATCGGCTCAATCAAGCGAAGTAATGAAGCAGTCATTGTCGCTGTTATAATATCCGCATCCCACAGACTTATCGGATCTCTTGCGGAATGCCGCAACACCCTCAAGATTCTGTGCGCCGTATACGATCAAAGTATCAAAGCCGCCAATATTCTTTGTGGTATACCAAAGATCCTTCTTGGTCTTCTTCTTGAATTCACCCTTGAGGAGCTTGCTCTCAAGGTCGGCAGTTACATCAGAGCTCTTAAGCTTCTGCATCTTCAGTGCATGGGTAATATAGTACCCTGTTGCCTGCACCTTTGCTGCCTTGGGAGTTCCGCCTTCCTCGGTGCTCTTCTTGGCATCATCTGAATCGGCATCCTTTTCCTTTGTTGCCGTGAGGCTCTTGAACTGGACTGTTGCCTTTTTCAGCTTTCCGCTGTCCTTGAAATCCAGATCATCACCCATAATAGTTACATATTTGAAAGTTGTATTACGCCTAATGTTATCGTTTTCTCCAATTAAATAATCTCCGCTTACTGTTCCCGCAATGGGACGGCGTCTGATCTCAAATTCTATCTTCTTATTCTTAAGAGCCTTATTGATCCTGTTCTTGAGCTTCTTGTCACTGTTCGTGGACTTTACCTTGGTGCCGTCCACATCCCTGTAGCTCTTCTTCACCCTCATTTTGGGATAGAAGCTGGGCTGCTTGGAGGTCTTCTGGAAAGCGTTGCTGGTAAGCTTCTGCCACTTTCCATCCTTTGTGGCGCAGTAGGAAACCGTAGCGTACATATTGTTCTTATAATAGAGATTTTCAACCTCAAAGAGCCTTAATTTCTTTGCCTTCTGACCGCTGGTCCACTGGATAACGGCAGCATCATAAAGTATCTTTCCGTTTCCTTTGGAATCTCCTCCCTTTTCACTCCAGGTAAATTTGGAGTAATCGAATACTCCTGCAGGCTTGCCGTCCACATCGATTCCCCAATCATTTACGGATGCAGCAAGAGCTCCGTTAGTGGAAGCTACTTTTTCATTGTAATTTTCATCTGTTTCAAATTCTCCGTCATTAATACCATATCCGTAGATCACATAGATATCACTCTCGATCGGAATACAGTTATAGGAAATATGGTTATTATAATGATCAGCTATCCATTTTAGATCATCCCCCGTAACAGCCTTTCTGTCGAGCTTCTTTCCATTATAAATCTTGTCTGCGGAAACCATATCTGCATCTTCAAAATCAAGATCGTAATCAAATCCCGTAAGTCCCGGAAGATAAAGAAGATATGTGTGGGCAGCAGAGTAGGGATCCTTACTCCAGGTTGTGGGATCCTTGCTGGGATCCGAAACAGTGCCCTTACTCTCCTCGGCCACTACGGCGGCATCACTTAATGAAGCCCCGTCTCCCGTATTCTCCGCTGCAAAAGCGAAGGTACCGGAGGTCATGATAAGCGCTGCGGCAAGCAGCAATGCAAGTCGTTTTTTTAATAATTTCAACATTTTCATTCCTCTCTTTTCTAAAAAAAAGTTAACGGTATATCAGTATAGTATCCAATACTATCAAAAAGGTTCAAAAAAAGAAAGGAGTTTATCATGTTTTTTTTTAATTTGAATCCGACACTGGATGTTTACTTTGACCAGTGGGAAAAAAACTCGGAAGGAACCGTCAGGAGCTCCACGGAAAGAGCAGTCCTCGTAAGCTACAAAAGGATAGCATCCTTCACCCCCTCTTCCGGGAGGATTCCCCTCGGGAGTACCAGACTGCGTAATATTAATAAAGAAATGATCCTCTCACTCAAAAAGGAGCTTTCGTTAAACTGCAGCAGCTCCACCGCAAATCTGACCCTGTCCCTCCTGAAACGTATCCTTAATGGAGCCAGGGACGACGGTCTGATCAGACATAACCCCTGTCTCGGCGTAAAGAACCTTCGCCGGAACGAGCCTCCCGCAAGGGAAACCATACACAGGGCACTGAGCAGAAAGGAAACCGGGAAATTCCTGAAAAATGCCGAAGGCTCCTTCTACTTCGATCTTTACCGTTTTCTCCTGTTCAGCGGTCTCCGCTGCGGTGAAGCAGGCGCCGTAATGCTCTCCGATATCAAGGCACACTCCATCGAAATACGCCGCACAGTGACCCGCACCGTGCATGGATACAAAATCGGCGAAGATGCAAAGACCGGCTCCGGCCGCCGGGACATCCCCCTTACTGATGAATTAAGGGAGATCTGTACTGAAAGAATTAAAAGGAACAGCCTGCTCTCCGCCACGGGTAACGGTATTGAAGCCTGTAGTGATCATCTCTTCTGCTCTCCCCGTGGAAAGATACTTATCGCTTCAAATGTGGATCAGGACATCAGGAGGATATGCCTAAGATCCGGGATCAGGCCCTTCACTGCCCACGCCTTCAGGGACACCTTCGCGACCCGCGCCATCGAATCCGGCATGAATCCGAAAACCCTGCAGGAGATCCTTGGACACAGCTCCTATGCCGTCACCATGTCCCTCTACGCCCACGTCATGCCCTCCACCAAGGAAAGGGAAATGGGAAGGATCAGTTTTTT
>CADCQV010000191.1 GCA_902803625.1 uncultured Lachnospiraceae bacterium | reverse complement strand
TTGAGTTTTGATCCGGTTCATTTAGTTCGCCGACTAATTTCTTAATCGCGTTTATTAACCGAATTTCTCTCTGAAAAATCTTTGCACTTCTTGAGTGCTTTATCTAGGAATTTTCAGGGTTGCATTGCTGTTTGTTTGTCAAAGTGCTCTACCGTTCCGCTCCTTTCAGGAATCCGGATCCGGCTCCTGCCCGTTTTAGCTGTATTTTCGGGCAAAAATCACGCCGCCCTCAAGCGGCGCGATAGTTATATTATCATTGCGTATCGTATAAGTCAACAACTTTTTTTATTTTTTTAAAAATTTTTTTGAGCTCTTATTTTTGAGGCGTTTACGCTTCCCCGGATAAACTGAGATAAAACCTGAATTCTTTCTCCATTGAAGAGTCTCCTCTCCTGTACTGATCCAGCCTGAGTCTGAGCTTGTCAGATACCCCGTTTTCAAGCTTTCTCGCAAACGGTCTTCCCGATCCGGTTATTGCTTCATAATCATCTTCATCCAGGATCTTTATCTTTTTTCCATAATTAAAATATGTCAAAGGAGAATAATTTCCTACTCCCCAATCGGTATTATCCTTCCAAACCACTCCCCTTTCTTTGTGGGGGGGAGTTAAAAAACAGAGTGTGTATCCATGATTCACTTGGTACAAAGCTGTGCTTAAATACATCTCTCAGCTTTGCATCATTATCATAGATTTCCAGCAGATCACGGGCACAATCGTATGTTAATGCCCAGTATTCACTGCCGTAATAAAAGCAGTACCCTATGGACTCATACGTTTTATATCTCCTGATCCTTAATTTTTTAATGATCCGCGCCAGATCCCAGTTTCCGTCAAACCTGTAATAATACTCAAATCTGCTCTTTCCGGAGGCTTTGATGGGGGAATTCCGGTCCCATTTCTCGCGGGTTATATCAAATCCGATAATATACTCCTTTGAGCTGTCGCCGAATGCCTTTATCAATACGTCATTGGATGCCACCGGATAATCCATTCCGGTCAGACTCACAATACGCCTATAGACAACCGGACTGTTGAGAATGGATTTAAGGAGATTGTACTGCATGACAGCCTGGGAATATCCTCCCCAGAACACCTTTACCCTCATTTCATCCTGCAGGAAAAAACATTATCCTTGCCGGAAAAAAGATCCATAAAAGGAGCTATATTTTTCTTCCTGTCAATATGAACATAAAAATCCGCTTCGTTATTGTCCAGTGCCGAAATCAGATGGAATAAGCTCTCCGGCGACAGATAAGTCGTGATCATATATGCTATGGTCTTCATCATGACTTCATTTTACACCGTTGTGTACATCCGCTCAACTTCGGTCTCTCGATGATTTAAGCGCCTGAAGCCCCTGTCAGAACCCAGTTCCTGCTTTCTGTCTGCAATCTTGCCATATGCGCGAATAAACCTCCGGCCTTTAGAAGCTTTTCCGGGGAATCCTGTTCACTGACGGTACCGTCAGAGAGAACCACCACCTTATCCGCCCCGGCCACGGTCCGCATCCTGTGGGCTATTATCAGGACGGTTTTATCCTTTATAAGCCTTGAAATGGCGCTCTGCACCTTGCTTTCATTCTCCACATCCAGTGATGCGGTGGCCTCATCCAGAAGGATTATCGGAGCATCCTTGAGGAAAGCCCTGGCTATAGAGATCCTCTGCCTTTCTCCGCCGGACAGCTCGCTTCCGTTTTCTCCTATATTGGTTTCGAAGCCATTGGGAAGAGATTCAATGAATTCATCACAGTTTGCAAGTCTGGCCGCCTCCCGTACCTCCTCATCCGTGGCACCCTTTCTGCCCACACGTATATTTTCCATTACAGTATTATTAAACAGAACTACTTCCTGGAAGACTATGGAGAAGGATGAAAGAAGCGTTTCCGGATCTATATCCTTCACATCGACACCGCCGATCAGTATCCTGCCCTGATCCGCATCCCAGAAACGCGCCGCCAGTCTTGACACAGTGGTCTTTCCCCCACCTGAGGGTCCAACCAGGGCTGTGACTTCTCCCTGTTTTGCCGTGAAAGACACGTTCTGTAATACATCCTTACCATCCTCATATGAGAATCCCGCGTGATCAAAGGTAATATCATATCCCCGGGGATTGAATGAGCTGCTTCCCGTCTGCTCATCCGCCTCGTTTATGCTGTTCATTCTGTCAATGTTGACCTGCAGCGCATTGACGGCACCCAGATTGATAAGGGTAGCTGACATCGGCTCATACAGTCTGGAAGCCACCAGCAGGAAGCAGAAGAACTGCATAAGGCTCAGATTCCCTTTTAGCAGAAGTCCCGAGCCTGTCAGGGCGACAGTGGCGATACCGAATTTCAGGATCATCTGGGATGTCACTACAAACATAGCAACGCCAAGCTCGCTGAAAATGGAGCGCCTTTCCACCTCGTCGATCTTACTGTTCAGCTCAGACAGATAGGCGTTTTCGGCATTATTGCTCTTCAGGTCTCTTGAGACCTCAATAAATTCCTGCACCCCTTCATTTAATTCAACCTTGGCTTTTATCTGCTTCCGGGTGAAAATATTCTGTACCCTCTTTGATGTGATCACTATGATAAGAGAAACCGGTATGGGCCAGACTGCGGCAAGTGCCATTTGGGGATGGAAGAAAAAGAGGCTGACCGAAATTATCATTGTGGAAATGATGCTTCCGTAATACTGGGGGATCTGGTGTGAGCTGGCATGCTCAAGAGCCTCCGCATCGGTCATTATGGCATTGGTGAGATCGGCCAGATCCCGCTTTCCGAAGAAAGAAAGGGGCAGCTTTCTCAGTTTTTCCGCGAGATTCACCCTTCTTGTCCCGGACTCCGCATAGGTGGTAAAAAAGGTGGTGTTATACTGCCATATTGTTGTAAGCATGATGAGGATCAGACATAGAAAGATCCCTGAAATATACAGCGGAGCTTTATCCGTAAGCACCGTTCCGTTTATCCAGTCTCCCGTAAAGTTATAGAGAAGCCCCACAGGAAACATCAATGCCAGATTTGATGCCACCACCGACAGAATTGCTATGATCATATCCTTCGCCCCTTTATCGGAAAGAGCAAATTTTTCTTTTAATATACTTATCATACCGCTACACCTACCTTCCAGCTTGCTGCCTTGTTGTATTCATCCCACATCTTGCTGTACAGCCCCTTACTTTGCAGGAGTTCGTCATGCGTTCCTTCTTCCTCGACCTTTCCCTTGTCCATCACATATATCCTGTCGGCATTCCGGACAGTTGAGAGGCGGTGGGCTATCATTATTACAGTAGACTGCTTTGTAAGCTCTCCGAAGGCCTTCTGGACAAGCGCCTCATTCTCGGGATCCGCAAAGGCCGTTGCTTCATCCAGTATCACCACTGGCGCCTTTTTCAAAATTGCTCTGGCGATGGCGATACGCTGCTGCTCCCCGCCGGAAAGATAGGTTCCCTCACTGCCGAGAACAGTATGTATCCCATCCGGCAGACGATCAATAATGTCATCACACCTTGCAAGGCTCAGTGCCTTCCTTATCTCATCCTCCGTTGCATCAGGTTTTGCAATTTTCAGATTATCCGCAATGGATCGTTTTAAGAGCCTGCTGTCCTGGAAAACATAGGAAACCGTGTTCATCAGCTCATCCTTCTCCATATCCCGTACATCGGCTCCTCCGATCTTCACGCTGCCCTCCTCTGCATCAAAGAACCTGGAAATAAGACCCGCTGCCGTTGTCTTCCCGCTTCCCGACGGCCCTACAAGAGCAATGATCTTATCCTCTTGCGCCTTCAGCGAAAGATCATTTACTGCCGGAGCGGCATCCTCTGTATAATGATAGGTCACGTGGCTTAATTCTACGGAAGCACCCTCCGGATGAACAGTCCTCTCAGGTTCCGGAAGAGGCTTTATATCAAGGATCTCATTTGTTCTTTCCAATGCGTCATTCAGCTTCATTGAATTCTCGGATAAGAACATGATCCTGTTCATAGTGGTTACGATCACGGGTGTAAAGATCACATAGAACAGGAAATTCGTGAGAATGTCCGCGGATGCTTCTCTCCCTCCTGTAAGGAACAGCACAAGACAGATAAGAAAAGCAAATGCCGAATTGATAAAAACAGTAAACAGAGTCATTGAAGGCCGCATATTCTTTGTATAACTGAAACAGAACCTTCCATAATCATCAATGGCCTTCTTAAACCTGTGAAATGAAAACACTGTCTGTCCGAAGGTTTTTACCACAGGTATGCCGCGGACATACTCCACAGCTTCATTACTCATTTTTTCAAGAGCGTCCTGATAACGCTTCATATCCTCTTCCATCCGGGGTCCAGTCATCCTCATCATGCAGGCAAATGCCGTGAAAAAAGGTACCAGGCAGGCCACGCCGAATCTCCAGTCGTAAATATAGAGCATTATTATCATACATACCGGAGTCACCAGCGCCTGAACCATATCCGGCAGATTATGTGCAAGCATTGTTTCCGTGGATCCCGTTGTTTCCAGCACTACCCGGCGGAGCTTGCCCGATCCCATTTCGTCCGCGAAGCCCACCGGTA
>CADCQV010000190.1 GCA_902803625.1 uncultured Lachnospiraceae bacterium | reverse complement strand
TTTTACGGCTTTGACCTGCCTGCCGTCATTGAGGAAGTAGAGCCGGCCATCAGGAAGATAGCCACAAAGGAGCAGCAGGGGTATCTTAACTTCCGTGCAGTAGATGCTACAAATTATGAATCCCTTAACTCGGCAATTTCAGATGTAAAGGGTAAAATATGTATTCTGACAGACGGACTGCTGGGATATTTTAATGAACCCGAACTGAATTCCGTATGTGAGAACATAAGAAAGCTGCTATCAGAGCATGGCGGTTGCTGGATAACAGCAGACAAGTTTGCACAGGAGCTTGGCGCAGAAACATTTGCCGCATTGACGGACTCCGATGGAGAGATCATAAAGGAAATGATGTCAAAGGGAGGAGCCAAAGTCGCTGATATAGCAGTAAATCATACCGTTATACAGGAAGGGACTCCGGAGGAGGGAAAAAAATATTTTGCCGGTCATGGTTTTGCGATCAGTGAGCTTTCCTATGCGGATAAGGTCCCGGATCTCCTAAGTCTTAAGGACTCGCCTGAGAATATGGCAAAGCTTAAGGAAGCCTACAGAAAAATCAAGATATGGATAATGACTGTTAATAACGATAAGGCTTCTGATACTGTAAAGGGAAAGACATTCAAAACTGAATTCAGTGTAGATGGCAGCAGTCTTTTCTGTTCGATAACGGGGAGACTGGATACGATTACAGCCCCTGATCTTCTGACCGGTTTTCAAGAAAACAATTCAGATGATATCAAAGAGATTACTGTAGATATGGCAGAGACTGAGTATATTTCATCAGCCGGCTTAAGAGTGTTGTTATCTATGTGTAAGACTCTTTCCAGCTCCAAGTGCTTCCATATCATAAATTATTCAAAGGAAATAAAAGACATTCTGGAAGTTACGGGCTTTGATCAGTTATTTGGCATGGACGAATAAAATCGTTCTTAAGAGAGGGTATTTTTCAGACTAAGATGGGTTTGGATGGATATGTCCAAGCCCATCTTATAATATACCAACAAGGTACCCTCCGAATATGCCGAATGGTACCTCTAGATCTTAAACTGGATCAGAAACAAAAATAACTGCCCATATCCTATCATTTTCTGCAATCCCGTACAACAAACAATCCGTAAACTGTTCGTCTGTGTCGGAACAAAACATGCTATAATAATCCCGAGGAAAGGAGGAAAAAGCTTATGATACTTACCTCTTTTGCGCCGGAGTCCGGTGCCTTACCTCAAGCAGGCGCATTGCACTTATTCTGCATGCGCATTACATATAAAGCCGGGGAGTTTTTCTTCCCGGCTTGCATTATAAATATGGAAATGAAGAAGAAAAACAAGGATGTTCCAAAACTTAAAAAGATTGAAATAAAAAAACCTCCCAAAGAGCAAAAGCTTAAGGAGACTCCCGAGGTAGTTATTGCTAAAGCTATTCATCATATGATTATTAAGGATAAAGAAAAATAATTCAATCTGTCCAGCCATACATCCGTCACAGGAGCTATCATCATATCACGTTCGTTTCTGCTTCAATATACCGCGATCCTGCATAATAACGTAATAGTCTGTAACTCATATCAGCCTCTCCCTCAGCAATGTATTTCTTTTCGTTACTGTTACATTATGCACGGCGTAAGACAAGGCTTTCTTCGTGCCGATGATCACCAGCGCCTTCTTTGCCCTTGTGATCCCGGTATAGATAAGATTCCGCTGAAGCATCACATAATGATTCATCATTATCGGCATCACCACTATGGGATATTCAGATCCCTGGGCTTTGTGGATCGTCGTGGCATAGGCGTGGACAAGCTCGTCCAACTCTGTTATGTCATACTCTACGCTCCTGCCGTCAAAATTTACCTTAAGCGTCCTGTCTGTCTCGTTTACGGACTCAATGATCCCTATATCGCCGTTGAAGACTTCCTTGTCATAATTGTTCTTTATCTGCATTACCTTGTCATCAGTACGGTAAGCATATCCGCTGCGGCGAAGGCATTCTTTTGGCATTGTTACTTTACCCCTACCACGCATAAAGATATCCTGTTCCGGAGGATTCAGGGCCTCCTGCAGGGCAAGATTGAGGTTTGCGGCTCCTACCACGCTTCTCTGCATCGGCGTTAAGACCTGGATGTCCGACGGATTTACGTGGTAATAGTTCGGGAGCTTCGTCTTCACCAGTTCCACGATTTTCGGGACAGCATCCTCTGCTTCCTCATTCTCCATAAAGAAGAAGTCGGAGTTCTTTCCGTTACTGATGTCCGGCATCTTGCCCTCATTTATCCGGTGGGCGTTCATGATGATACGGCTGGTCTGCGCCTGCCGGAAAATTCTTGTAAGACGGACTACGGGAAATACGCCGGAATCTATGATATCCCGGAGCACGTTTCCGGCTCCTACGGAGGGCAGCTGGTCAATGTCTCCCACCATGATAAGGCGCATTGTGGGTGGAATAGCTTTTAGAAGTGAATTCATAAGGATAATGTCTATCATCGAGCATTCATCAACGATAAGCACATCACCTTCAAGAGGATTCTCTTCATTTTTCTGATAACCTTCAGGGGGCTTACATTCCAAAAGCCGGTGAATGGTCTTTGCTTCCAGTCCTGTGGCTTCCGTCATTCTCTTCGCCGCTCTTCCGGTGGGAGCAGCTAACAGGATCCGGAGTCCGTAGGCCTTATAGGCTGAAATGATTCCATGTGTGGTAGTTGTCTTTCCGGTTCCGGGACCTCCTGTCAGAACCATTACCTTGGCGGTTGCTGCCTGCCTTATAGCATCTGCCTGGATCTCGTCATATTCCATTCCGGTCTTTTCCTGAATTGCACCTATATCAACGGACAGCTCATTATTCCCGGTATTTTTCCGGGCTTCCATAAGCTTTGTGTAGAGCCTGTCTCCTGCAGGTGATGAAGCAAGTTTCTTTAATTTTCCTGCAACACCTACCTCCGCATAGTAGAAAGGCGACAAGTAAACAGGGGATATTGTATTTCCCTCTTCATCTGTGCGGATTATCTCTTTTTCAAGGATAAGCTCATTCTCACGGATCATATGATCTACTGTGATAAAGACCTTATCCTCTTCTGCCTCCAGAAGCTCAGAAGCCTTTTCTGTAAGCTGCTTCCGCTCCAGATATACATGGCCTTCACTTGATAATTCTGACAGGGTGTACATGATCCCGCTTCTCAGACGCACAAAGGACTCCTTATCAAATCCAAGTTTCATTGCAATCTGATCAGCAGTCTTGAAGCCAATTCCCCAGATGTCATCCGCCAGCCTGTAGGGGTTTTCCTTCATCACTGCAATGCTGTCATTTCCATATTGCTTGTAGATCTTGGCAGCGTATGATGTAGAAACCTGATGCTCCTGTAGGAAGAGCATGATGTTCTTCACTTCTTTCTGCTTTTCCCAGGACTCAGCTATCATCCGGATCCGCTTCTTGCCAATACCCTCGATCTCTACAAGAAGCTCAATATTGTCTTCTATTACCACAAAAGTATCTACGCCGAACCTCTGGACGATCTTCTTAGCAAATTTAGGACCCACGCCTTTGATAAGGCCGGATCCTAAATACTTTTCCATTCCATATACAGTTGCCGGAAGTGTCTCTTCCCAGTTCTCTGCTACAAACTGTCGTCCGTACTTCGCATCAACTTTCCAGTTACCTTCAATGATAAGAACAGAGCCAACATTTGCGTCTATGAGGTTGCCGATTACAGGGATCAGGTCACTATAGTCCTTCACCCTGCATTTCAAAACAGAATAGCCGTTCTCCGGATTCTGGTATGTGATTCTTTCGACAACACAGCGGATCTTTTGCATTG
>CADCQV010000189.1 GCA_902803625.1 uncultured Lachnospiraceae bacterium | reverse complement strand
GGTAAAGACCGGTTAAGCCTAAAAAGGTACAGAGCCAGGTCTTTCGTTCAGGCTTTCTCCCCAGGAAAAACGAAATAAGAGGAACCATAACCACATACAGGGTTGTAATGAAACCGGCTTTTCCGGCGGTGGTGTAACGGATACCTGCCTGTTGGGCAATGCTGGCAAGTCCCAGAAAGAAACCGCAGAAAAGAGCTCCCTTCAGCAAGGTCTTCTTTTCTTCCGGCTTTTCTTCCGCCCCGGTTCTTTTCTCACTTAATAGCGTCACCGGAAGAAGCACCAGAGACGACAGAACATAGCGTGAGAATACAAAGGTCCAGGGATCTAAGGACCTCGAACCCACGCTCTGTGCGACAAAGGCGCTTCCCCATATCATCGCTGTAAAAAGGAGCAGGAGAGGACTTAGTATTTTTGATCTGTTGATCTTCATTTATGCTTGTTCTTTCCTTTCATAAAACGGCAGCACCCTGCTACTATACCCCAAGTGATTGTTGCAGTAAAGAGCAGGGTAGGGGTATAATTACAGACAGGGGCTGTAACGGAGGAAGAGCATGGATACTTCTGACAACAGGCAGGGAAATGGCTTGGACAAATATCTGTCACCTCTTGCCGTATGGGCGATATCTATAGGCACGGCTATCGGGTGGGGTTCCTTCGTTGTTACGGGGAATGCCTATCTTTCAAGTGCCGGACCAGTGGGAAGTATCTCGGGTCTTCTTATCGGTGCTCTTGTAATGGTGGTGATCGCCAGGAATTACCACTATATGATGGAGGTTTTTCCGGATGCGGGAGGAGCCTATACCTATACCAGAAAGACCTTTGGTTTTGATTACGGTTTCCTTACAGCCTGGTTTCTGGGACTTACCTATGTATCCATATTCTGGGCAAACGTAACATCACTCCCAATATTTGCAGGATATTTTCTGGGTGATCTGTTTCGTTTCGGCTTTCATTATTCCATTTTCGGTTATCAGATCTATTTCGGGGAGATACTGCTGTCAATGGCAGCTGTAGCGGTATCCTGTCTATTCTGCGCATTGACAAGAAAACTGAAGGTGATCCTTGTTATAGTGCTTTCCATAGTTTTTGCCGTGGGGATCACGGTGTGTTTCATTGCGGCCTTTATTAGGCTGGGCGGAAGATATGAGGTTATGAAGCCGGCATTCATTCCCGGCGGGAATATAGCGTACCAGATAGCGCATATCGCATGTATTTCTCCATGGGCCTTTATCGGCTTTGAAAATATTTCAAATCTGACAGAGGAGATCGCTTTTCCGCTGAAAAAGATATTCCGGATACTGCTTATATCCATTCTTACGGTCACGCTCCTCTATATTTTCCTGCTGCTTCTTTCAGTCTCAGCCTTTCCCCACGAATATGACAGCTGGCTTTCATATTTAAGGAATATAGGTTCAATTGGAGGGCTGAAGGGTCTGCCGGCCTTCTATGCAGCCTACAGACATATCGGACCCTCCGGGGAGATCATACTTCTTTTTGTGCTGTTTGCCGTGGTCATAACCAGCCTTATCGGGAATACCTTTGCTTTGAGCCGTCTTATGTATGCCCTGTCAAAGGATCAGGTCATGCCGGAGCACTATTCGAAGCTTAACGGGCAAAGGAATCCGGCAGATGCCTTCAGGCTTATAGTGATAGTATCGCTGATAATTCCATTCTTCGGCAGGACGGCGGTAGGGTGGATCGTGGATGTTACAACTCTCGGAGCCACTATTATTTATGGCTTTGTTTCCGGGTCAGCCTTTATTAAGGCCAGAAGAGAGGGGCGTATTGCCGAGATCATAACCGGGGCTATCGGAGTGGCGATTATGCTGGTCTTTGCTTTAATGCTCCTGATCCCGAATTTCCTCTACACCGGGGCAATGGCTACGGAATCCTATTTCCTCTTTGCCGCCTGGGCTGTGATCGGAATGATATTCTTCCGGCATATTCTCCTTCATGACCACAAGGACAGAAGATTCGGAAGAACCGGAGTGGTGTGGGTGGTACTCCTTATGCTGATACTTATGACCTCCCTTGAATGGGTGAAGCAGACCTCAGCGTATTATACCCGGAACTCAATGGATAATATAATTTCCCATTACGGGCAGAAAAGCACGGAGGATGACTACGGTCAGACGACGGATGACTTCATCAGGAATGAAATGGAAAAGCTTGGCCGTATTAATAATTACTCCACCGGTTTCACCCTGATTCTCTTTACCTTTGCTGTGTGGATCATACTGAGTAACCAGTCCATAATGGTAAAGCGCGAAGCTGAACATGAAAAGGAGCTTAATGAGGCTAGAGCAGCCGCATTTACGGATCCTCTCACGGGAGTGAAGAGCAAGGCGGCGTACGCTGTGAGAGAACGCCGGTATGAGGAACTGATAAAAGACGGGGACATGGGAGAATTCGCAGTGGTAGTCTGTGATATAAACGGGTTAAAACAGATTAACGATTCTATGGGTCATAAGGCTGGGGACGAGCTTATACAGAGCGCCTGCAGTCTCATATGCGAGCAGTTTAAGCACAGTCCCGTATTCAGGATCGGCGGAGACGAGTTCGTGGTTCTACTTAACGGGCAGGACTATGAGAGAAGGCTGGAGATCCTTGAGGACCTGAACAGAAAAGTCGAGTACAATAAAAGGAACTGTAAGGTGGTTATCGCGGCAGGCTTATCCGAATACGTTCCCGAAACGGACAACACCTACCGCGAGGTCTTTGAAAGAGCCGATGCTCTTATGTACGTGAGAAAAAATGAGCTGAAGAACGGGTGACGTCAAATGTCATCCTGAGGGCGAAGCTAAATGTCATCCTGAGGGCGAAGCCCGAAGGATCTTCCCTCCCTCACCCGATTTCTTCAAAAAGTAGCTCCGCACTTACCAGCCGTACACAGACCGTGAAAAGTCTTGCAGCGGTGGAAAGATCTTCAAGGGTCGGGTAAGTCGGGGCTATCCTTATATTCTTATCCTCGGGATCGCGGTGATAGGGCCAGGTAGAGCCCGCAGGTGTAAGCTTGACTCCTGCCTTCATTGCTCTGTCAACTATGAGCTTAGCACTTCCCTTCATTCCGTCGAAGCTTATGAAGTAGCCGCCGTTCGGCTTTGTCCATTCCGCGATTCCCAGTCCGCCCAGATTCTCCTCAAAGATATTTTCCACAGATTCGAACTTCGGACGGAGAATATCGGCATGCTTTCTCATATGCTCCGTCATACCATGTATATCCTTAAAGAAACGGACGTGCCGGAGCTGGTTTACCTTATCGTGTCCTATAGTCTGTCTCTTAAGCTGAGCCTTTATGTCCTCTAAGTTATTGGCGCTTGTG
>CADCQV010000188.1 GCA_902803625.1 uncultured Lachnospiraceae bacterium | reverse complement strand
ATTGCCAAAATTATTGCCGTTCTCTTATGTCTGTTCATTTTTAATCCTCTTTAAGATCTTTCCTTTCACTCAGTCGAATAAACCTTCAATTTCCGAAACTTGTCAGGTCACCTGATGCTTCGTATGTATAATTGTCCCTGTTTGCGGTAACGATATCCGAATACATCTCGGTTCCGTCCACATATCCATCTATAGTGTAATAGCTATCGGGAATTTTAGACCGTCCCTGAAGCCCGGGACTTGCAGTCACCATATACTCATCCCCTGGAAGCTTGACAATCCCATCATATTCCACAGGATAGTAAACCGTTACTGGATCAAATTTCCCCTTTATACTGGAAACAGTTCCGGAATAAACAACGTAGTATTTATTGTTAAGTTTGAAATCGTCTCCCTGATTCTTGGCGATGAGAAGATACTCTCCTGAAACCTTCAGGTCAGACAACGCCATATTGTCCTTGTAGTCCTTTGCCGCATTACTCTCAATGAGATCTTTTGCTTCGGCTCCCAGACTGTCCCTATAGCCTTTTCCTATATCATCAAGCTTTCCGATGGTCTCATATTCATCATAAACCTCAAAGCCGTCTCCGCATTCGCTATCATATTGATCCCTGTTAGCCTCCACCAACTCTGAATAGCAATTCAATGGATTGATATATCCCTTTGTACTGTTCCATATGCTGTCGATGTTGGAATGTCCCTCTATATTGGGTTTTCCGTCATAGGTAATACCATCATCTCCAGTGAGAATATTGCTAAACCTTACAGGAAAGTACACCTTCGTATTGGCAAATTTTCCTTCTGTATTTGATACGGTCCCACTTAGAATAATGTACAGGTTGTTGTAGCTGCTTAAATATCCGCTTCCTTCCTTTGCGGAGTTCAAGATATATCCTGCATATGAAAGGTCTGACAGGGAAGAAGCCTTGCCATAGCTGCTGGCTGCATATGCCAGAATGGTATCTTCAGCATCTTTTCTTGCCTTGCTCAGGAAATCCTCAGAAAGATCCCCATAACTTCCCACATACTCCTGAAGCCCGGATACTTTGAAATCCTTACTGAGGCTTTCAGGAACCCATCCGAAATGTCCGGCATAATAGGACATATCAGTCACATCCAGGGTAACTTTAATGATGTCTCCATTTTTAATGTTGTTTGTTTTATCCAGAACAAAATTATATGGGCTAAATTCACTTCCGGTATAGTTTATATGGGCATAACTATTTGGCGCGATCCCATCATACTCAAGGATTACATCCTTAAATATATCCTTTTTTTCGACAGGCTCGAGACCCTCTACCTTCTGGTTGCCGTCGCTGAATTTAACATTGCAGTTTAGGGTCTGCTTTACCAGTTCTTCATCAACATTCCAGGAATACGCTAGCTCATCTCCATTGGAAAGATCTGAAGTCTTGTCAAGACTTACCCTGACAAATTCCTGAAGATAATCCAATGGGCCGAATAAACCCATTAACTCGCCATACTCAGGTCCAGCCAGCTTCCCCCTGAGCTTCAGTTTTTTTCCGTATTTCTCCTCAATGGCACCCCAGTCTATATATGCTTTTGCAGTTCCATATCCGTCGTATCCTTCAGTTTCAACAACCAGATAATCATCCAGCTTTATGGTAGGCCCTGAATTTAAGATAACCGCAATAACTATGAGCAGAACTGCGAATCCTGCACATATTCCCGCTATGACTGCTCCCGGAATACTTTTTTTCTTTTCCGGTTTGCCTGAAATACCCGGAGGCACGGGGATGTCCGACATAGTTTCAGTTCCCACTGAAGAAGTTGTCTGTCCTACAGACTCCGGCTCAACTTTTTCAGGTTCAGGTTCTTTTGGAATCTCTACATCAGCCGAAGAATTAACAGGAACCGCTATGATCTCCTTACCACACCCGCGGCAGAATCTGGCTTCATCATTGTTCTCGACTCCACAATACTTACAAAACATAGTGATCTCCTCCTTAATTGATTAACTGTGATCCTATCTTAAACTGCCTTTGCCCCGCTGAAAGACCCGTCCACGGGAGTACCACAGAGGACATTTAACTCTAAAGCATCCTTTTCCTTCTTTGTATCCCTGTAATTAAGATATACATTCAGAAGAGGCAAAAGGAATAATTCGGAGGGAAGGAATCCAATCCCGAAAGTCGACAAAAGGAGTCCTGTAAAGATATCCATAGGGAAAGGTACGCACAGCCATCCGATAAAGAAAAGCTTCTTTGTTATTCCCCAGGCCCTCTTTGCCGCTGCCAAAACGCCTCCTCCAACAATATAGGCTGCCACGGTAGTTGCCAGGTATGAAATGACAAGAAAGTCGGTCAAAGCGTTTATTCTGAATGAATCAACAACGAACGCCAGTAGCAATATGGCCTGTGCTGCGGCCGCTATGATCATACCTATCTTGATCCTTGCAAGCTTCTTCTCATTCTTTTCCCATGCATCCCTGATCCTGTCCTCATTCCCTGCTGCTACATTTTCAAAAGTGTTGTTCTGTGTCATTGTTTTCTCCTTTTCTCCCGAGTATCTCGGGCCTTATGTTTTTCCCCCGTGAATAATCCGGGTTTTTCCTGCTTACATAAGGGGAGAGTCCATGACTTTCAAAAAGGTTTCACTTTTTTAAAAAATTTTATTTTAATTTTTAATCGTGTTCACCGGCATATATCTTTGTAACATATCCTTCCTGGTCGAATTCCTCTATTACGGAAATAGTGCTATTATCTGTAGGAGATGCGAGTAACCCTGTTTTTGAGTAATACTCCTCCGCCGACATTTCGTAAGAATCATATTCGCCTTTAACTCCTAGAGACATACTGTCCGTCATAACATGCGCTGTTTTTCTGACCCGCACGGTTACAGGGTCAAATCCTTTATCTGTCAATGGATAATCTTCATCGGGGTCAGTATTATTGCTGTCAAAAAAATCAAAATGAACTTCCGGAATCTCATAGTAATCTCCTTTATCTTCTATTGGCTTATCAGAGACTGTATACCACAGCCAATCATTTCCTAAGTAATATCTATCGTCTCGTTTTTCCAGATTTTTTATCACTTCCGGGATTTCATATACATCCTCCGCCTCAGGGATTACTTCTTCTGAGGGCAGCTCTGCAGCCTCGCTGTCTTCCCCGCTTTCTGCCTTTTCCTTATCTATATCTTTATCTTTATCCTTCTTCTTTTTTTTGTCTTCTTTCTGCTCATCCTCCGACTGGACTGTGCTTTCCCCACTGCCAGAATCGAAAAAGAGTTCATTATCCTCCGATGCTTCAACACTGTCCTCTTCAAGGTCGGAAACACCTCCGAAAAGATTGTTTCCCTCCGGTGACACCTCATTAATTTCAGCTTCAACCTCGGAACTGTTTTGTACAGCCAGATTCAGTCCTACAGCTGTTCCGGCACCGGCAATACCGACAGCCAGTCCGACGGCGGCAAAAAATCCCCAGTTTACCCCTGCGGCCTTCACAGCCGTTCCTGCTGCTACCGTTGCACCCTTGGTTACAGCTGCAGCGGCTGTCTGAGTCCCTGCGGCTCCTGTGGTTGAACCTGCTGCCCCAAGAACACCACCCGCCGAAAGTTCTGTACTGATGAGCATAAAGGCTTGTCCGGGAAGCTCGCATGCCTCGGCCTCTTTTGTAAAAATCCCTGAAAGAACGAGCATAAGAGGTGCAGCGTAGAGCTTCGTTCCATGCTTCTCTGCCAGTAAAACAATCTCTTCCTTTATCTTTTTCTTTCCTCGTGAAAGCCAGGTTTTTACTGTGTTTTCAGGGACCTCCAGGGCTCCCGCTATTTCGGAAATGGTCATCTGGTTATAATAGAAAGAAATGACAGCTTCCTTCTGGGTATCCGGAAGGGAATCGATAATTTCCATAATTAGCCGCTGGGTTTCTCTGTTATCAGCTGCATCCTCCGGCAGCATGGCCGTATCTTCTTCCTCCATACCATCCAGGACAGCCTCCATCTCATCCTCCGAGGAAAAAACAGATTCGGATTTTTTCCTGAAATACCGACTTATTTTATTCTGGGCAATTACTGCAGCCCAGCCCTTAAATGCTTCGGGCTCCTTAAGCAAGGATATATTTTTATATATCTCGATATAGGTTTCCTGAAGAATATCATCTGCGAGATCCCTGTCAGAAACAGACTTAAAGATCGTATAATATACATATCTTACTGACCCGTCATATACCTCCTGAAAAGCAGACTGATCACCCTTTTTAAGTGCCGAAACAGCTTCCGTTAGATTCGCGTAACTCATAGTCTTTCTCCGATTTCCACAGCTTCCTCCGCACAGGAAAAAAAGATCTCTGCGCATAGATACAAACGGTCATCTGTTTTTTTATCATCCGGGGTTACTAATCTGATCTTCTCCCTCAGAAGCTCCCTTCCTTCCCTCATCAGGGCGTATACCTCCGATGGACTCAGTTTAAGGACTTTTGAAAGCTCCAAGACCGATAAATGGTTAAAAAAATACCCGACGACCACCCTTCTCTGCTCCGGTTCCATCCCTTCAATGGTTTCTTTGATAATGTCTTCTGCTCTTTTCTTTTTTCCCATTTCCATCCTCCTTTGTTCTGAGCATACCGCATTCCTCTGCCGGGGGATGCGGCACGCTGATCATCACCCTCTGTTAATACAGAGTCTGAAAGATGGAAAAAGGTTTCAGTTATCTATAAACCCTTGTATGACCATAAACATACTTATTAAGCCTTACAGCACCCCAGGGAGCGTAAATCCCGCAGGTAATAAGTGACAAAAGGAATACAACGATATACTGTCCGAGGATTCCAAGGGCTGTTCCTTCATATACCATCCTGTCACCCGCAACAATTGAATGTCTCATCTCCCATTTCTGTATCAGGGTAATGGTCCAGGGTGCGGCAAGTCCACAGGTTAACAATATAAGTATTGCCTGCAGCAGTCCGTAGCCGAAGTATTCAAAGCTATCACCGTCAAACTGTCCTATGACGTTTGGCTGTCCTGCATATTCGGTATGTTCAAGCTCCCATTTCTTCAGGGCCACATGCATAAAGAAAGAATAAATGCCGCAAGTGATCACACAGAGGAGCATCCAGAGTAGCCAGTGTCCGAGGAGGGATCCCCCCGTTCCGGTAAAATTCAGCCTCTTCCCGTTTATTACCGTGTGCTCCTTTCTCCATTTATACTGCATGCAGATCATCCAGGGGGCTGCGATTCCACAAGTGATGCCACTGACGATGATAGTAAGGATAGTTATTCCTAAAAGAGTGGTTCCGCTGCCGTCAAAATAGGAAGCCTCCGGATCATTCAGGATCTTCTTTTCTTCATTTTCACCGACTGAGGGATGCGCTGCTTTATAATCCTTATACCAGCGGCTATAGGAATCAAGATCATTTCCAACATTGGCTTCCGATTCCATTCCCTTTTTCTGAAGGACGACTCTGGAAAATGCATCCAGGCCCCAGATAAACGAGATCACGGCAATTACCAGTGCTATTGATTTCACCCTGCCCGGAATCAGTATTCCGATACAGGCGATGAAAGCGAGCGCCGTCCCTCCAAGAGTAATATAACCCCATACATTTCTTTTTTCGGGTTTGTTAGCTATTAAATAGATGCAGGCTGTTAATCCGACCCCTGTGGCTATCACAAAAACAACCCCTACAGCAAGCAGGATCACCTTCATAGGTGTTCTCATAAAAGGCACAAAGCTTAAGATAGTGTTTAGTATATACAACGCCAGATTGGTAACAGCCGAAAATACCGGAAGCAACAATGCGATAACAGCAGCCAGCTCCATGTTTTCAAGGGTAAGGTATTCCTTCCAGTCCTTTTTTTCTTTGTCGCCACTGTCCTTTGTTCCCATTGTCGTCCTTACGGGTTCGTTCTCGGAAACAGGCTGTGTTCCTCCACAGAATATGCAGAATCTGCTGTCATTTTCTATTTCCTTGCCACAATGAATACAAAACATTTTTCCCTCCTCATTAAACAGTTAATGCCTTCTGTCCCGTTCTTTCTGCATCATCTCCACATTACTTCTTTCAACGGGATTGAATATAGAAGCAGTAAAATCCGCTGCCGGAATTTTTTCTTCGTACCAGTCAAAACCGTTGTAGTATGCTCTCAATCCGTTATCCCTGAAAATATATCCGTTTCGGGCATATATCTCATTAATGGCGTATCTCAGTTCTTCATCAGAAAGTGCACTTACATCGGCCTCATCCACCGGATGCTCAGAACTGTATGGGAAGATCATTCCGGTCTCTGTTCTTTCCTTTTCAATATCTTCCTCCAGGCTCATAACGTCCCCATCAGCCTCCTCCCGGCCCGGAACGTCCCCATCTTCCTCTTCAATAGCATCAGACTGTTCTTCTTCAGCTGCATCTTCGCGTCCACTGATGCTATTCTGCCGGCCCTCTGCCGTATCAATCTGTTCTCCTTCAGAATCCTGCTCCGGCTCCCAGTAATACTTAACCGCCTCCGGATCTTCGCGTTGTATTTTCTGCTTAAGACCCTCTACCGTATAGACCATATTGCTGTATTCCAGCCTGCAGTTATATTCCTTAAGGGCTGTACCATCATCACAGTCCCAGATGTATTTCACAGTATCTCCGTTACTAAGACCAGAGGTCTTATCAAGCTTTCCGTCCACGCATTTATATAGGAAAGAATCGGAAAGCCTTTCTCCATGGTTTTTCCTGAATTCCTCAATATCAAAGGATACCTTTGCCTTTCCTTCGGTATCATATCCCTCAAAAGACACTGTGATATAATTATTCAACTCTACCGTGGTTTTTCTAAATACAAACAGGACAGCTGCAGCTGCAGCCAGGGAAACAGCTATGAACCCAATGACTGTGATAATAACCCATAGCGGAAAACGCTTTTTACGCAATACCAAAGAACCCGCGGGTTTCACAGGTTCTGCCGACATTTCCATATTGATTGGTTCTGATGTCTTCAGCGGTACCTCAGGCAACGATGCCTTCGCCCCGCAGAAAGTACAAAACCGGTCTCCCTCTGCCAGTTTTCCTCCACATTTCTGACAAAACATCAATATCTCTCCATTATTCCTAATCTTTGAAACACAGACTTCCGGTAGGTGGAAGACCGCCAAAACTACCGGCTAAGTCTACGCTGTTCATGATCAGGGTATATTATAGCTGATATTTACATATACTACAAGATTATAAGGTGTATAATTATCAGTTATAAAATCTTTAGCCCTTTGCTACCATCTATAGAAAGGAGAGAATAAGAATGATAAGGCTGAGGGTTAAGGAAATACTATATGATAAGGGTATGACCAAATACAGGCTTCACAAGAGAATGCAGGCAGAATGTGGCATCTCCTATGGTAATTTCAAAAGTATGATTGAGAACAGAACATCTTCTATCAAATACCGGAACATAGAGTTGCTCTCCAGGATCCTGGAATGTAGTATTGGTGATCTATTTGAAATTGTGACCGATCCGGAAAAAAAATGATCTAAGGGCAGATCACCTCTGTGTCATACCCGGAAAATATATGTTATAATCCTTACTATGACAAGAAAACTATTTACCAAGATGGCGACGGCCCAGATATTGTCTGCAATGACAAGCGTTCTTTGCCCTCTTATCGACAGCATAGTGATAAGCAGAATGCTCGGCGTGGACTCCACCAGTGCTTACGGACTGTCAAGTCCGGTCATTATCCTTTTGTCTGCTATCGGTACCATGCTTGTGACCGGAGTTCAGGTCCAGCTTGGAAAAAGCCTCGGAAACGGAGAAATGGATTCCTCCAGTGATTGCTTCTCCACTTCCCTGGTGCTTTCACTCTTTATCTCCGCCGTTACCCTGGTCCTTATCTTTCCGGGCGCCAATGTCATTATCCCCCGTCTCGGAACAGGGGCTGCTGCCGCGGACAATATCACTTTTGTTCTGACCAGAGATTACCTGAGGGGATATACGCTCTGCATAGCCTTCTTTTTCCTTAATCAGATAATGGTAGCATTCCTCCAGTCTATGGGACAGCAGAAGCTCCTTATGGTATCCGTGGCAGCTATGATCGTCTCGGACGTGATATTTGATTTTTTAAGTATTTACCTGTCAGGCGGAATATACGGGATAGGGATCGCTTCAGGCTTAAGCTTTGTGATTTCCTCCCTTGTCTGCTGTATCTACTTTTTCAATAAGGATTGTCCCTTCCGTTTTTCAATTAAAAGGATCAGGCCTGAATCCGGATTGGATATACTCCGCTCCGGCAGTCCGGTTATAGTGAATCAGGTTTTTTTCACCATCCGTGTGCTTCTCTTTAACCTGATATTCCTAAGTATTTCCGGAACCCCGGCTGTTGCCGCCTTTGCAGTGATCACAGCCATTGAAAACCTGATCTACAGCATCGCCTTCGGAGCCGGTGCGGTCACTCTGATGCTGACATCCCTCTACTACAGTGATGAGGACAGGACATCGATCCTATCCCTTATCCGTGTCATGGTTTCGTATCCATTAATACTGTCCACCGTTACGGTTATTTTTGTCGAGCTATCCACGCCCTTCCTTATAAGCCTCTTCCTTCCCGGGGGATCCCTGACCTTTGATATCGCAGTGACGGGACTCAGACTCTTTTCCATAGCAAGTATACCCTCCATAATTGACAATATCTTCAAAAACTATTATCAGGGTATCCGGCATACGTTCATAACCAACCTGATCTCGTTTATGGAGAGTCTGGGAATTCTCATTCCCTGTGTTTTGTTCTTCGGAAGGCTTTGGGGGATCACAGGTTTCTGGATCGGTACGATCGTAGCCCAGTTCCTTACGTTTTTCGCGATGTCTTCAATTACCTGGAAAAAAGCCGGCAGGATCTCGTTTTCGGCAGATGTGTACAGCTACCTTGACCGGGATTTCGGTGCAGGTCCGGATGAATATATGGAGATATCCATGTCAGATGAAAAGGAAGTGATCGAAGCTTCAGAAAAGATTGTTGAATTCTGCCGTGAAAAGGGTATGAAGCAAAAGACCTCCATGCTGATCGGTCTCTGTGTTGAAGAAATAGCCGGAAATGTTATAGAGCACGGCTTTTCAAAAAAGGATCTTTCGGATAGTGTGAATTTCAAGCTTCTGATAAAAGAAGACAGCCTGATCCTGCGTTTCAGGGATAACGGCTCCGACTTTGACCCCACCAAATATCTTGAGCTCCATCAGGACAGTGATCCGACAGCCCATATAGGGCTTAAGATGATAATGAGAATGGTAAGTGACGCACGCTACGTAAATACTCTCGGGTTAAATAACCTGACACTTACCATCAACCCCTGATCATCTCATCCCCTGTTCTGCCCACCAGGTATCCGGTGCCTTTTCAGGTGCGGCGTTTGCGGGCATGCTCTTTCCGAATACCATATTGATAATGGTCTTGTCTCCTAAGTCTATCTCCTTTATCACAACGTCATGCAGAAGTGCCGCGGGGGATCCTCCGGTGAGATTTGCTTTCATTACCGCAGTTCTCACCCTGTCTGATAGATACTCGGAAATATACCCTATCTCAAATGCATCCATAAGACTGAACTTGACAAGCTCCAGCTTGTGGGTCACAGGATTTTCCAGGGGCTCCTCGATCACATTTTCCGCCAGGTTCGGCTTGAAATCAGCTATATAAAAATCCTTCCACTGTTCATATGATTCCCTGTATCCCATCTTCAGACCTCCTATTCGGAAATGATATCCAGCACCTTGTATAAAAGAGTATACAGCTGCTTTGCGTCTTTTTCCTTGAGACTTACGCATCTTCCCATCTCTGCAGGAACGGAAAGCGCTCTATCCCTCAGGCTTAATCCTGTATCCGTAATGCTTACTATAAGGTTTCTCTCATCGCTTTCGGACCGTTTTCTTTCGATATAGCCCTTTGACTCCAGCTTTTTTAGGAGTGGTGTCAGGGTTCCCGAATCAAGGAAAAGCTTCTCACCCAGCTCCTTTACATTGGTCTTCCTCACATCCCATAAGACCATCATGGCAATATACTGGGTGTACGTGAGATCGAGATCATCGAGAAATGGCTTGTAACGCCTTACGATCTCCTTTGCGCAGACATATAGGGGAAAGCAGATCTGGTTCTCGATTTTCAGACAGTCGTAATTTTTATCGCCCAAGATACTATCTCCTCTATTTCAAAATAGATCCTTCCTGTTGCTTCGCGTCTCGTCTCCCGACTCGGTCCGCGCTAAACGCGTGCCACTGGCACGCAGCGCCCCTCGCCGGGGCGGCATCCCACATCTTCGATGTGGGATAAACCTCGCCGGGGCGGCATCCCACATCTTCGATGTGGGATAAACCTCGCCGGGGCGGCAGTGCCCCGCAAGGTATCACAGCAAAATTAATGACCGTCATTACAGTACGGTCATTTGATTGCTTGCAATTAAATTATGCTGTGGATAAAGAGATTTGTCAACAGGAAAAATCAATGTCTCATTTCCATACCGGTTTTCACGAAACGGAACATTCGCACCGCTCCCTCATAGTACAGCTCTTCTGCATTTCCCAAAGCTTCATCGAGAGTCATCGGGGCATTTACGGTAGTCATAAGTGAGGAAATGCCATATTTACAGATATCCAGTGCATCCCTTCCAAGTGAACCGGAGAGACCGAGAACGGGGATCCCCATTGCTTCCGCACGCTTTCCAACCCCCTGCATTACCTTTCCGAAGCAGCTCTGCCAGTCGGTCCGGCCTTCACCCGTTACAACCAGATCGACATCCTTGAGTCTTTCGTCAAAACGGATAAGATCCAGCACTTCTTCAATACCTGATTTCATGCTGCCTCCCAGAAATACGAACAGAGCAGCGCCCAATCCGCCCGCTGCCCCGGCTCCGGAAACAGCGTCGCAGTCGGTACCGAAATCTCTCCTTATCACATCCCGATAATTGCACATTCCCCTTTCAAGCTCTTCCTGTATCTCTTTAGTCGCCCCCTTCTGAGCCCCGAAGGTCCGGGTGGCACCGTCAGGTCCGCACAGCGGATTTGTAACATCGCACATCACCGTAATGCTGCATTCCTTAAGCCTGCCGTCCAGTGCGGAGGTGTCTATTGATCGTACATTTATAAGGTCTCTTCCGAAGCCCTTCAGCTCGTTTCCTTCCTTATCAAGAAAACGTACTCCAAGCGCCCTTGCGCATCCCATGCCCCCGTCATTTGTTGCAGAGCCGCCGATAGCTATGGAAAGCTTTCTGTACCCTTTGTTCAGGGCATCGAGGATCAGCTCCCCGGTACCGAGAGTTGTCGTATTCATAGGATTACGCAGTGCTTCCGGAACAAGAGGAAGACCGGAAGCCGCTGACATCTCAATGATTGCCTGATCCTGCCCGAATACTCCGTAGGAAGAGGATATCTCAGTCATCAGAGGATCGTGAACCCTGCAGCTCACCATTTCACCCTTCTCAGCTTTTACCACAGCCTCCACGGTGCCCTCGCCGCCATCCGCCACCGGTACTCCGGAGGTTTCACAGTCTCCGAATACCTCCTCCGCTGCCTTTGTCAAAAGCTCTATGGTCTTTTCACTTGATAGGCTCCCTTTAAAGGAATCCGATGCAAATAACAGCTTCATAAAAACTACCTCTGGACACGTCCCGATCCGCTGCCT
>CADCQV010000187.1 GCA_902803625.1 uncultured Lachnospiraceae bacterium | reverse complement strand
TACTATCAGGAGATTAAAAAAGGAAGATGCAGAAGAGCTTTCGGTAATAGAGAGTGAGATTTTCGGCAAAAATGCCTGGACACAAAATGATTTTATTGAAACAACTGCCATAGAGTATGCTTATTACCTTGTGGCAGAGAATGAGGAAAAAAGGATAATAGGAGCCTGCGGATACAGGGATCTATGCGGGGAAGCAGATATTACCAATGTATGCATTATTCCCGAAATGCGCCGGAGGGGCATAGCGGAAACAATGCTGAAAAGACTGATGGAGCATGGCCTGGAACAGGGGGTAAGGGATTTCACTCTGGAGGTCAGATCGAAAAACACCCCGGCTATCAGACTGTATGAGAAGCTCGGGTTTATTCCGGAGGGTATCAGACCTTCATTTTATGAGGATCCTAAGGACGATGCCCTTATTATGTGGAAGAGAAATATGAAGGAAAGCAATGCTTGATGTGTGTCTCCTGGGTTCGGGGGGAATGATGCCGCTTCCGAAGCGCTATCTCTCGGCCCTTATGATCAGATATAACGGAAACAGCATACTTACAGACTGCGGGGAAGGAACCCAGGTAGCACTGAAAAGAACAGGCTGGAGCCCAAAGGGCGTCGGGCTAATGCTTTTTACCCATTTTCATGCGGACCATATAAGCGGACTTCCCGGCTTTCTTCTTACCATGGGGAATGCCGAAAGGACGGAGCCTCTGCTGATCGCAGGTCCGAAAGGACTTACAAAGGTCGTGAGCGCTCTTCTTATTGTTGCGCCTGAGCTTCCGTTTGAGATAAAGCTAATGGAGTTTCAGGACAATTCCTCCTTTACCTATGAGGGTGTGAGGGTTAAGGCCTTCAAGGTAAGGCATAATATAAGCTGCTACGGTTATTCCTTTGAGATTGACAGAAAGGGCAGGTTTAATCCGGTAAGGGCAAAGGAGCTCGATATCCCGGTTCAATACTGGAAGGTACTGCAGAATGGCGAGGATGTAAGACTTCCTGACGGAAGATCCTTTTCGCCCGGAATGGTTATGGGAGAAGCAAGAAAGGGACTTAAGGTCACCTACGCCACCGATACCAGACCATGTGAGAATATAGTGAAATATGCCGCCGGTTCGGATCTTTTCATTTGTGAAGGAATGTACGGCGAAGATGAAAAAAAAGAGAAGGCGAAGGAGCATAAGCATATGACTTTTTCCGAGGCAGCATCCCTTGCCCGGGATGCCGGCGTGGATAAGCTCTGGCTTACGCATTATTCGCCGTCCCTTATAAACCCCAGGGAATTTATCGGAAATGCGAGGAAGATCTTCCCGGAAAGCTATGCGGGCAGAGACGGAATGATGACGGAGCTAAAGTTTAACAGTGATGAAGAATAGTGCCAGAGGAAGGTTCATTTTAATAATGTTTGCCGTTCTCGTGGTCTTTCTGGCGGTTTTTTATTTTGTTGCAAACGGGAAAAGAGAGGACAGCATGACGAAGCTTTCCGCTACGGAGGCAACCATACAGCGTGATCTCTCTATTAATTATCCCCAGACCCCGAAGGCTGTTGTAAGGTATTATGCGGAGCTCAGTCAGTGCATGTATGATCCGTCAAATACCGATAAGGAAATAGAAGAGATAGCGAAGCAGTCCAGGGATCTCTTTGATGATGAGCTTAAGGCACAGCAGACAGATGAGCAGTATCTATCGAGCCTGAAATCCACTGTGGCAGGCTTTATAAACGACAACAGAAGGATAGTCAGCTTCACCGTTTCCCCTTCGTCGGAGGTGATCTATTCAAAGCTTGATATTGGAGAGGTGGCTTCCCTTTACTGTACCTATACAATGCAGAAGGGGTCCGTTTCATACAGTGATCCCGAGCATTTCCTCCTGAGGCGTGATGGGGACGGTAGATGGAAGATACTGGGATGGCAGAGTACTTCGGTGGAACAGCAGCAACCGTCACCGCAGCAGCAGACCGCTTCTCCAAAGAAGGAAGCAGCGGATGTGCCTGCCGGGAACAAGGCAGATGATGCAGCTGCCGGCCATAAATCAGCCG
>CADCQV010000186.1 GCA_902803625.1 uncultured Lachnospiraceae bacterium | reverse complement strand
AGGATCTTTCCGACCGGTTATAGAAGATTCTTCGCTTCGCTCAGAATGACACTAACTTAACGCCATTGGAACCGTCCCCGTTGACTTAAAGCTTCTCAAGTGCCGTCTTCCCTGCCACCTTGAACTTCTCTATCATCTCAACCGCAAAATCCATTGGATAAAGCTGAACCATTATGGAGTCAATTAGTGTTCCAACGGTCATGCGGAAAGAAACCTTGACGAATTTATCCTTCTTTCCTTCGAACATTTTTTCAAAGATCTTCACGCTTTCCACATCAATGGTATTCACATCGGGAGTGGAAATATCGGTAGGCACGAGAAGCAAAGACGAAAGAGAGGTTGCCGCAGTTCCCATCATCTGGTTCATTGCCTCGCTAACAGCCGACAGCTGCAGCTCTCCGAGCTCTCCCGAAACGTTTGACCCGTCCCCGCCCATCATAAGGTCTGTAAGTATCTTAACGTCCTCTTCCTTCAGGATAAGCACGTTATTTCCGTCAAGTCCCTTCACATAGTGTATCTGAACAAAAATACAGGTCTTTTCATAATCATCCAAAGCCTCGCTCCTGTTTATAACAGTAACACTGGGCGTAGTGATCTCAACCTTCTGCCTGACCATTACGGAAAGTGATGTGGCTGAATTTCCAACACTGATATTTGCGATTTCCCCCAGTATATCAACCTGAGAAGGATCCAGATTCTGTACTTCTGACATAAATTGACTCCCATCAAATAGATTACACTGCATCAGCAGCCGTTCGTTATATTTTACTAAAAAATGGTTTTAATGTCTATCAGCAATTATAATCTTTTTGTATTTTGCCGTAAATAGATTTATAATCAGTGAGAAGATTCTTCGGGCTACGCCCTCATAATGACAAAGTCAAAGGAAAAGTCCTCAGAATGACAAAGTCGATGGACGCCCTAAGAATCAAACAGATACTTGAAAGGAAATAATAATGAGCGAAGAACAGAACGCATCAAACTGCAGCCATAACTGCAGCACCTGCGGGGCCTCCTGTATACAGAGAGATCCCGCTTCATTAGTAATTCCTGCAAATTCAGAAAGCAGGATAGGAAAGGTTATAGGAGTGGTCAGCGGAAAAGGCGGCGTCGGGAAGTCCCTGGTGACCTCACTTTCAGCTGTTGCAGCTTCCAGAATGGGCTACAGCACCGCCATTCTTGACGCAGATATAACCGGTCCCTCGATTCCCAGGATCTTCGGTATACATGAGAAGACCACAGGTACCGAAGAAGGTATGATGATCCCTGTCGAAACAAAGACCGGAATAAGGCTCATGTCCGTCAATCTGATACTTGAAAATGAAAGTGATCCGGTTGCCTGGAGAGGTCCTGTGATAAGCGGAGCCGTAAAACAGTTCTGGACGGACGTAATATGGGGAAACGTGGATTATATGTTTGTTGATATGCCTCCCGGAACCGGCGATGTTATGCTTACAACCTTCCAGTCACTGCCTGTAAACGGCATAATCATTGTAACAAGCCCTCAGGAGCTTGTTACGGTCATAGTTGAAAAAGCTGTAAACCTCGCAGAAAAAATGAATATCCCGGTACTCGGAATAGTAGAGAACCTGAGCTATCTTCCCTGCCCGCACTGCGGCGAAGAAATAAAGCTCTTCGGGGAAAGCCATATTGACAGGATAGCCGAAGAATACGGCTTACGTCTTATTTCAAGGATCCCCGTACTCCCCGAGCTTTCCGAAAGATCCGACAACGGCACTATGGAGGACGTGGATCTTAGCTGTATTGACGAGCTGGGTGTACTGTTTTCTTAAGATTTAGTACAGAACAGCTTTATATTTACTTAAAAAAATTATTTTCTTTTTATTTTGAGTTCACAATTACTTTATTTTAAAAACACAGCTTGGACACAAATAAGCTTTATACTGTGTTTATCAGTTGAAGATAACTTCGACTGCTAAAGAATTACGAAAGTAATTCGATAGATATTCTCCCCCTTAGTTGGAAAATCCAACAAAACTAATACTCTCCTAAAGAAGAAACCGGCGAACCCTCCAATTCGCCGGTTTCGCTTTTAAACACTCCTCCCCTGTCATCCTGAGCGAAGCGAAGGATCTTCCGGATCTTTGGCGTCTATTTCATCTATATCTTTAAAATAAAAAAAATGCAGGAAAAGGGACATGAACCCTCACAGTATTGCTACTACAGGCACCTGAAGCCTGCGCGTCTGCCAATTCCGCCATTCCTGCATGTTTCTATATATTGCATCCCGCTTTGCCTCACCCGGCAAAACACGGGATGCACATTATTTTATCATTAAGCCCTGGACTTTGCAAGCTCAGCAAGAGTCCTGAAGCCCTCTGCATCACTTACTGCCATCTCTGAAAGCATTTTTCTGTTGATATCCACACCGGCATTCTTTAATCCATACATAAGCTTGCTGTAGCTAATGCCGTTAGCTCTTGCCGCTGCATTGATACGTGTGATCCAGAGTGAGCGGAAATCCCTCTTCTTCTGCTTTCTGCCTGCAAATGCAGAAGTAAGCGCACGCATCACGGACTGCTTCGCAACTCTGTACTGCTTTGATCTGGCTCCTCTGTAGCCCTTTGCTAATTTTAATACTCTGTTATGCTTTTTCCTGGCATTTAAGCCGCCTTTTATTCTAGCCATAATAAACCTCCGTTATAATCAATTCAAATCTGCCTTATACACCAAAGTCTTCATTCACCCTCAGCAGCTGCTCCGGCTGAACCGGATACCTGCTCCGCTCCCGGCGATCAAAGATAAGGCAGTATCTTCTTCATATTCTTTACGTTTGTTTCGTCTGTCATTACTGCATGACGGAGATTTCTCTTGGTCTTTGCAGACTTCTTTGTAAGGATATGGCGCTTATATGCCTTAAACCTCTTTAATTTTCCTGTTCCCGTGATCTTGAACCGCTTTGCGGCGGATCTGCTGGTCTTCATCTTTGGCATTTTTTCTTTCCTCCATTCTATTTTTTCTGGGCAAGCTGCAGTGTCATTGTTCTGCCCTCTACTTTTGCAGGCTTTTCAACAACAGCGATATCACTCAGGTTCTCGGCAAATTCATCCAGAACGTGCTTGCTGGAATTCATGTGAGCCATCTCCCTTCCGCGGAAACGCATGGTGACCTTCACCCGGTCTCCCTTCATAAGGAACTTCCGGGCAGCATTGCTCTTTGTTTTCAGATCATTTGTGTCAATATTGGGAGAAAACCTGATCTCCTTAACCTCTATGATCTTCTGCTTTTTCCGGGCTTCCTTGTCCTTTCGGGTCTGCTCGTATTTATACTTGCCGTAATCGACGATCTTACAAACAGGCGGCTTCGCCCCCGGTGCGATCTTCACAAGATCAAGTCCTGCTTCATCTGCCCGTCTCAGAGCCTCTGACGTAGGCATTACTCCGAGCTGTTCACCGTCCTCACCGATCAGTCTCACTTCCCTGTCCCTGATCTGCTCATTGATAAATAAATCGCTAATTGTGTTTCCCTCCTAAAACGTATGTGGCGAAAAATCATTTTTCAGAATAGATTTTTCAGGCTTCGTCCTCACAATAACAAACAGGACGGTCGAGCAAAACTCCACCGTCCATAATAGATCAAGAATAATCCTGCTATGAACGCCTGAAAGCCTACGCCTCAGGGTGAGAGCTTATGCTCTGCTTCGATTTCCGTGCGGTCAGAAAAACATATTTTCTTCACACGCACTTCAGTAAGATACCACTTTACCTGTCCCTTGTCAAGCCATCAATTTTGAAACCATTGCATCTATGGTGGGTTTGGGTTCATCTCCTTGTGCCTTGGGTTCTTTTATCTTAAGTCCGAGAGACTTCATAGCGTTCAGATACATATCCCTGTCCTCCGGCTGCGGATTTGTAAGGAAAACCTTCTTGTACATTGTCATAGCCATCTGTGTACAAATATATTTATAACAGGTTTTCCAGCTGGAAAAGCCCATTGATGACAAGAGCTCCTCCCTGACCAAATCCTTCAACGAATCCCCGTATTTCTTCAGTTTCTCCTTTTCCGGGTGGGTATTCCGGACATTTTCCACAGCCTGGTCAAGATTCAGGAAATCATCAACCATAATCTTCTTTTGTTTTCTCTTGATAAAATATTGGGTAACCTTATTTGCGATTTCCAATGTCAGAGCCCCAACTCCGACTAAAGCACCTATTGGAGCAAGATAACCTGTCATTGCCAAACCACCGGCAATGATCCCCAGTGTGCCCGTGACCATTCCGACTCCCGAGCTTACGCCTTTTCTGATGGCTTCATTTGTCTGATGGTCAAGAAACTGCTTTACAAGCCTCTCATCACGGGTGAGATTATTCTGGTCTTTTGTTTTCAGGGTTTTCTTAGCCCTATGTATATCCACACCGGTACTGATAAGGCGTCCTGCCTGTATACCTGATGAGACCATCTTCACGGTTCCGGCCACGACACATATTCCGCCGCCGACCATTGTCACTATATCCCCGACACTTCCCGTAGCCCACAGCGCATCCGCAGCATCACCAAGCCACTTACCGCCTTCAGCAGCCGCTTCCCCGATATTTGCGATAGCACTGCCAAGGGTAGCAATACTCGTAACAGTTCCGCCAATGAGATTGATTGTATCACCTGTCACATCTATCCACTGGGCAACGGCATCCGGTGTTGAAAGGGTATTGTCCTTCACGAGTCCCGCAACGGTCAATGCGACACCCACTGCACCGAAAAGTGCCGTCAGACCGCCGACCCCCAAAGAAGAAACAAAACCAAAGGTCGATGTTGAGGTCACAGGCTTAACATAATCGCCCGCAGCAGAAAGACCTCCGCTCAAATATCCCAGACCGTCTCCTATAACCCATTCATTGAATTTACCATAATAATTCGAAGCTTTATCGAAGAATTCAGAAGAATCATCATCAGGATTTTCGGCTGTCTCCCTGTCTATTTGATGCTGTTCATAGTCTAATTTTTCGATTACATGCTTTTTATTCTCTTCTTTTTCAAGGGGCGATTTTGTACTGATTTCCACAAGGTCATTTATAAGCTTTCCGATCTCCCTGTATTCCTCGAAAAGCCTTTGTCTCAGCATCGGATCCGCTGCCATATCCGGCGGCATATCCTCATGCATTCCCGCATTTCTGTACAGGAAATGCAGCATTGCCCCTCTTTCCTTTATCGCAGTGACAAGACCCTCCTTTTTCCGTGAAACCTCGTCTTCTTTTCCGTTATCCAGCTTATCATTATCTTTTACGGTCTTAGCAGCTTTATGGACATTTTTCTCAAGCTCGATAAGCTTGTCCAGTACCGGTGCCGTGATCATGGCAGAACGCATGGCTTTTGAAAAGGTCTGAAGTGTCTTACCTTCTATTTTTTTATAATCCGGCTGATAATTGTAGAGTGCGGAATAGTACTCGGAAATGGACGCACTTTCCTCCTTCCCGTTTTCCACAAGGTAAAATACCAGCATCTGCTGCTCTTCCGGTGCTTCCAGGAGATTATTTACGAAAGAGAATTCCTTCTTTTTTACTCCTCTTTTAATAAGATAAGCCTGAACACGCCTCATGCCCTCCTTCTGGGCATCGGTAAAGCTTAGCTTATCAGCATCCTGTTTTTTTCTTACTATCGTATCTTCATCCTTGGGCTTTTCCTTCAGGATAAGGTCGTGAGTGGTATCTTCCTTATCCTTGTATTTATTACTGCTGTAATCTCCGTACTCCTGTAACAGCTTCTGGACCTTTTTATCCTTTATATTTGCACTATTCTTGAATTCATCAATATCTTTTTTGAAGGTGTCGAAAAATCTCTGCTTATATACTTTAACGGAGTCACCGGTTACAAGTGTCATGTCATTAGCGTAACGATCCAGTATCTCCGCATACATTCCGGCGATCTCTTTTATTGTTTTCCCGGGATCCCTCTTCTCTTCCTCAGGCTTTTCGTGCTTAAATGCGCTCTTATACTCTTCCTTCCTTTCATTTACACTTTCCATATCGGAAAGGCCTATCTCTTTTAAGCGGATAAGATTCTGATAGTAATCAATGAGCTCCTCATTCCGGTCATTCGTATCCGCATCATAAAGCTTTGCAAGCCTCTTCCTGAGCTCGTTAAAGGAAAGAGAGTGCATCTCATCATGTGGCAGAAGTGCATAATACTTATTCTGCATTATCCTCTCGAATACGGCGTAGTATGCATTAATATCATAAAGAGCCTTGAGATTAGCCTGGGCTTCTATAAGTGCGTCATCAGGAGCCCCTGCATTAAGAGCAGTAAGCTTTTCTCTGATCACAAGCTCATACTCCGGAATACGTCGGAGCTCTTCTTTTATCTCATCATAATGTTTATACAGGATATCATAGGCGCTCTTTCCCTTTTCCTGGAAAAATACCTTGCCAAGATCAAAAGCCGCAATTCTTTCATAGCTTTTTTTCTTCTCATCCTTGGTTTTTGGAAGCTCCGGCGCGGGTTTTTTGTCAAAATCCTCTCTTTTGTTGATCATATCCCGCTGAACAGTTCTCTTTTCAGCAGCCCTGCTTACCCGTTT
>CADCQV010000185.1 GCA_902803625.1 uncultured Lachnospiraceae bacterium | reverse complement strand
AAGATAGTACATGAAAACAGCATCTATAGATCCAAGAAATGCGGAATAATGCAAGGTTATGCATGATGAAGCCACTCTTGTCGTGGTTTTTCCAACCCTCAAAAGTACCAGCCAGAAAACCCAGTAAATACAAGGGCTTGCGGACTCGAAAACAGATTTGACCACAAAATGACCACAAACTAATCCGATTCTATCGGCAAAAATCGGAAAAGATTTCTGTGAAAAAACAAAAACAGGCATGTATTTAGTCAGCCACTTTCTAAGAAATTAGAAGGTGGCTTTTTTTCGTCCAAAATCATCCTGAATAATTCGGGGAGAGTCCCGGAGCACAGAAGGGAGGTGGTCATGTGATCGAAGCCGATGATTATAAGCATGATGATTGGATCAATGAGGTACGTAAGCGCAACAGGAGCCTGAGAAGACAGTTTCTCAAGTATAAAGATGCCGAGATCGTGTACAGTCTCACTCATCGAAAGTTACTTGAAATGGCTGACGAGGCCGGGGCAATCTACCGAATCGACGGAACCGTATTGATCAACAGAGAGATTTTTGATGAATATCTGGAGCAGTTTCATCAGAAGCCCTGTACATATTCCGCGTATACCAAGCGGAAGCAGTACGAAAAGGACAGAAAGGAGGAGTCATGACAGGAAATATCTGGATGTGCTCCCATCTTCTGGATGAACAGGATCTGGAATTCGGAAAGCATGATTTCATCACCTACAAGATGGGGCAGGAATATTACGGAATGGGCGAAAAGCGTTTTGCTAATGCAGCCTGGAAAGCCGGTGCTGTATATAAATGTGGAAAGCTTGTGCTGATCCGCAGGGATATTTTTGAAGCGTATCTTCGCAAAACAAGATTGAAGGAGGTAATGAAAAACCATGGCAACGAAGAAAAAAGCGGACATGCCGCAGATGTCAATGAGCAAGTACAAGGAGATGAAGACGGTGGCCAAGAAATTTGTTTCACAGAGGGAGGGCTCGGAACTTTACAGTATGGGACTGAATACCTTCCGGAAGCTCGCGAATGATTCAGGTGCCGTTTATCGAATCGGAAGGCTGGTATTGGTCAATACAGAAGTGTTTGAGGAATATCTGGAAACCTTCCGCGTATGGAGGTGAGGGTATGTATCCAAAACCAAAATTCATATTTACGATTCCAAAGAAGTTTTAATCGATTACAGAGCTCGAAGGTGAATTCAACATGACCAGAAATGAGCTGATCAAAAATGCCGTTCTCTGTGGAGCCATGTATCAGATATCATCGAAGCGCCTGATCAACCGCGTCAGGCTGGAGGAATTTTTTACCAGAGTGGGGAATCTGGCTGCAGAGATTGATCAGAAATACAGTAAGGTCAAGGATGTCAGTGCGTACTTCGATCTGCAGGATGACCAGGTGATACAGTTGGCCTCTGATGCCAAGGCACTGATTAAGATCCGGGGTACACTGCTTGTGAATCTGGAAGAACTGGAAAAATACATTTCGGAATTCAAGTGTGAGATGAATACCATTGACCCCGAGAAAAGTGATGAAATTGAGAAAATCAAAAGGAGGAGTGAACGTTTATGTGTAAGGTAATAGCGATAGCAAATCAGAAGGGTGGGGTCGGCAAGACCACCACAGCTGTAAATCTGGGAGTAGGGATTGCGAATGCAGGCAAAAAGGTTCTGATGATCGATGCGGATCCCCAGGGATCTCTCACCATCAGCATGGGTTTTCAGGAACCGGACAAACTGACGGATACCCTATTCAACATTATTACGATGGTTGCCAATGATGAGGATATGGAATATGGTTACGGGATCCTTCATCTGGACAAGGTGGATCTGATTCCTGCCAATATTGAACTTTCTACGGCTGAAATATCCCTTTCCTCGGCATTGTGCAGAGAATCAATCCTGAAGTCTTATATTGAGGAAATCAGGCCGGATTATGACTATATCGTGATTGACTGCATGCCTTCCCTCGGAATGCTGACGGTAAATGCACTCACATGTGCGGATTCCGTGCTGATTCCGGTACAGGCGGCATATCTGCCGGTCAAGGGTCTTCAGCAGCTCATTAAGACCATCCACGCGGTAAAAAGGCAGCTCAACAAATCATTAAAGATTGAAGGGATTCTGCTTACGATGGTGGATGGCAGAACCACCTATGCAAAAGATATCGTTTCTCAGGTCAACGAAGTATATGGAAGGAATATGCCGGTTTTTCCAATAGAGATTCCTTTATCCGTAAGAGCATCGGAGACCAGTGCTGCAGCAAAGAGCATATATGATTACGATCCAAAGGGAAAAGCGGCAAATGCATATGAAGCACTGACAAAGGAGGTATTGGCAAATGGCAGCAACTAAGAAACCAAAGATTCATTTTGAAAGCGTGGATGAACTGTTGGGCGTCCCGATAATGAAGGATGGAACCGAGGTTATCAAGATTCGGGATATTCATCCATTCAAGGACCACCCATTTAAAGTGATGGACGATGACAAGATGGATGAGCTGGTGGAAAGCATTAAGGTAAACGGGGTTCTCTCTCCGGTTCTAGTGCGTCCCAGAGTAGAAGGCGGATATGAGATGATATCCGGTCACCGCAGGATGCATGCCAGTGATAAAGCTGGGCTCGATAGTATTCCGGCCATTATAAAGGAAATGTCCGATGATGAAGCGGTAATCGCGATGGTCGATTCCAATGTCCAGCGAGAGGAGATTTTGCCTAGTGAGAGAGCGTGGAGTTTTCGCATGAAAATGGAAGCCCTAAGTCGTCAGGGACAGAGAAGTGATTTAACTTCGGGACATGATGTCCCGAAGTTGAGCTCAGACGTGATAGGCGAAGAAAGCGGAATGACAGGCCGACAGGTAAAGCGATATATACGATTAACAGAACTGATTCCGGAACTTCTGGATTTGGTTGATAATAAAAAGATTTCTATGGTGATGGCAGTAGATATCTCTTTCTTCGACAAGGAACTACAGGGATGGATCCTCGAATATCGTCGGGACAACGGCATCTTGCTTCAGGATCAAATCAATGCCCTGAAGGAACTTAAGAACCTTGAAAACATCACAAAGTACACCTTTACAGCCACCATGAATGATGCTCTCCCGGAGAAAAAGGTTAATGGCCGGGTAAATCTCTCAGAGAAGAAACTGAATCGCTACTTCCCGGCAAGGATGACATCGATGGAACGGGAACGGATTATTCTGGAACTTTTGGAGGAATGGAAGGAACGCAAGCTGAAGGAAGAAGTTTAAAAAGTAAACTTCTGAAATATCAACGGAAGGGAGCGCTGTTACGATGAGTGAAGAAATAAGCTTCAAATATTTCTATGGAAACGAAGCCGAACAATTTACTTTTTATCGGATCCCCAAGCTACTGATTACTGATGATTACTTTAAATCCATCTCAAGTGATGCCAAGATCCTGTACGGACTGATGCTTGATAGGATGTCTTTATCCTCAAAAAATGGCTGGTTGGATGATAAAAAGCGAGTGTTTATATACTTTTCTATGGAAGAAATCATGGAAAGTCTGAATGTAGGTAAGAATAAGGCGCTTAAGACAGTCGCAGAGCTCGATGCCACTACAGGTATCGGGCTCATAGAGAGGACGAAGCAGGGCCAGGGAAAACCTGCCAGAATCTATGTCAAAAACTTTACGAAACCCGGTGCCCAGAGGTTTACAAATCAAACTTCTGGTAACGACAATACCGATCCAGAGGTTTACAAATTAAACTTCAAGGAGTTTACGGATCAAACTTCAAGAAGTCCCGAAAGTAAACCCCTAGAGGTTTATGGATCAAACTGTAATAAGAATAATATTAACAATACTGATTTAAGTGAGACTGAATCTTATCTGATCTTATCTACCAGAGGAAGATGCGATGAGATGCGATGCGAGGACATTATCCGTCAGAATATAGCTCTGGATTTCCTTTTGGAGAGAAATCCCTATGACAGGGAACTGCTGGAAGGAATCTATGATTTGATTCTCGAAACTGTTCAGAGTCTGAGTGAGAGCATGGTAATAGCAAGCGACAAATATCCCACATCCTTTGTCCGGAACAAGTTCCTGAAGCTTGATGCAAGCCATGTGGAATATGTGCTTGAATGTTTCAAGGGCAACACAACAAAAGTGAAGAATATAAAGAAATACCTGTTGGCGGCTCTTTTCAATGCTCCAACCACCATCAGCGGTTATTATCAGGCGGAAGTGAATCATGATATGCCGCAATTCGCAGTAAGATAGGAGGAACCATGAGATACGTATTTAAACCGTTGGCGTTAGTGCTGGCACTTGCATTATCCCTTATAAATCTGGTAATTGAGGTAGCTGCATGGCTGTTTTCTTGGGTGGCATTCTGGATTTTCCTGTTCCTTGGAATATGCGGGATCATCGCTATCGTTCAGTGCTGTGGCAAGAATTACTGATGCTTGGTGGAATAGTTGCAGTGATCCTGATTGTGTTCTTCGGATCAGCTACCTTAAGTGCTAATATAAATCGACTAAGAAAATGGCTGGTGGAGTTTTAAAATGGCGAAACCACGCAGTTTTTCATTTATATTCTGTACGTGTAATGGTACAATAACGAGGTATGATTTAGATTAATTCCCATTAAGGGTTTGGAGGTAAAGTTGTTCTTGATAAAGAATTAGTATTGCAATAGAAGCAAGTCTGGGAACAAGGATTGTAAGAGCTATATGTTACCGGAAATGCATCTGAGCTATTCTTTTACGAGAATGACTTGGGTGTTTTTTTATGGATGAGGATGTAGAGATGCAATTTTTGATTAGAGCTTATGATGGTGTTAGGAATACTAAATTTAAGTTTTTCTCCCTAAGCGGGCCAAATAATTGAATATCAATCGTAGTAATCCACCATGCTAGATCTCCGGCATTGGTGGATTATGTTTATAGTCGTTTTGTGACATTTCATAGTCGTTTTGTGCAGAGGCATTTTAATTGCAGAGCGGAATACCGATATAAAATAGATAGACTATGGGAAGAAGGTGGACTATGAAAATCGCAGTCTGTGATGATGACAAAAAGGATATTGCGAGGCTAAAGAAGCTTATTGAAGCGTATGACGCTGAGAATAATATCGGCTTTTCCATATCGGAATATAAGTCTGGATCTGAACTGTTGAAGACTGTCAGTAATGGGGAAGAAGTGGATATCATTTTCTTGGACATCAATATGGATGATATGGATGGATTGTCCGTGGCGAAGAAAATACGTGAGGAAAAGGATGATGTGCCGATCATTCTTGTTACGGCATTTATAAATTACGCACTCGACGGGTATAAGGTACGGGCAAGCAGATTTCTCATAAAGGATGATCTTGATAAGACTTTTGATGAGTGTATGGATGATATTTGCAAGGATATACGCAAAAAATCCAAGACCATTGCATTT
>CADCQV010000184.1 GCA_902803625.1 uncultured Lachnospiraceae bacterium | reverse complement strand
TAAGCGCAGGAGACAATGTAAGCGCAGGATGACAGTGAAGCGCTGTATGTCTGGGAATGAACACCCGGGATTATGAAGATGGATTAGCAGAATGAAGGGAGCGGCAGCAGAAGGATATGAAAGGACGTTTCAGTACCGAGCTCGGAAATATCAGCATAGATAACGAAGCCATAGCCCAGTATGCCGGAAACAAGGCAACAGAGTGCTTCGGGATCGTGGGAATGGCCGCGGTCTCAATGAAGGACGGGCTGGTAAAGCTTCTGAAGCAGGAGAACCTGTCAAGGGGGATAAGCGTCAGGGTCAATGATAATAAGCTTTTTTTGGATTTTCATATCATAGTGGCCTACGGTGTAAGCATACAGACGGTATGCGGGAATCTGGTGGATGCCGTCAGATATGATCTGGAGAGGTACACCGGCTTTGAGGTCGGCAGGATAAATATATTTGTTGAAGGCGTAAAGGTTATTGATTGATACAGGGGATAAGGTTTTGTCTATCGAAAAACTTGATGCTGCCTTGGCGAGAAAGCTATTTCTCGGAGGAGCGGCATATTTAAATGCAAATAAGGAAATAATAAACGAATTAAATGTTTTTCCGGTGCCTGACGGAGATACGGGCACAAATATGACAATGACGATCATGTCTGCAGTAAAGGAAGTGGCGAAGCTTCCGGAAAATGCAGATATGAAGGCTTTTTGCAGGGCTGTTGCAACAGGATCTCTTAAGGGTGCCAGAGGAAATTCCGGCGTTATTTTATCCCAGCTTTTAAGGGGCTTCACCAAGGTAATTGAAGAATATGACGAGGTGACGGTACCGACGATAAATACGGCACTTTCAAAGGGAACCGAGACTGCCTACAAGGCTGTTATGAAGCCGAAGGAGGGAACGATACTCACCGTTGCGAGAGGGATCTCCGAAAAAGCGGCAGAGCTCTCCGAAAGCGGCGAAGAGTTTACGACCGTTGATTTTGTAAGGCGCGTAACGGAGCACGGAGAATACGTGCTCTCTACCACTCCGGAGATGCTTCCCGTGCTTAAGGAAGCCGGGGTAGTGGATTCCGGCGGCAGGGGGCTTATAGAGGTCATGCACGGGATCCTTGCGGTACTTGATGGAAAGGAGATAGATCTCTCCTTTGAAGCTGCCTTTGAAAGCAATGGGAACCCGGCAGCCGGAGCAGGAAGGGACGATATTTCCACTGCCGATATAAAGTTCGGTTACTGTACCGAATTCATCATAAAGCTTGAGAGGGTATTTAATGATCGGAATGAAGCGGATTTCAAAGCCTTTCTCCAGGGCATAGGAGATTCCATAGTCTGCGTTGCCATGGACGATATAGTGAAGGTCCATGTGCATACGAATCATCCCGGCAGAGCCTTTGAAGAGGGGCTGAAATACGGTCAGCTTACCAGCATGAAGGTTGACAATATGCGTGAGGAGCATGAGGAAAGGCTCTTCCATATGGAGAGTAACGGGAATTATACGGAGATCAGGGAAAGCGTAAATACTGCCGGCACTGACGCCGATATCGACCGCAGCCCTGCAAGGGCGGAAAGCGGCAGGGCAGCAAAGCCCTTCGGATTCGTTACAGTAGCTGTGGGAAAGGGACTCACAGAGGTATTCAAAACTCTCGGGGCAGATGAGGTAATCGAGGGCGGACAGACTATGAATCCCTCTACCGACGATATTTTAAGGGCGGTGGAAAGGATAAATGCACAGACCGTCTTTATCATCCCCAATAATAAGAATATAATACTTGCCGCCAATCAGGCAGCAGCCTTAACCGAGGGTAAAAAAGCGATTGTTATTCCGGCAAAAACGGTTCCGCAGGGAATCACGGCTCTGATAAATTTCATTCCGGATCATGATGCAGAGACTAATGCCGAAGCTATGACGGAATCACTTGACGGTGTTAAAACCGGAGAGGTCACCTATGCCGTAAGGGATACCGTGATCGATGGCCGGGAGATCAGGAACGGTGACATAATGGGGATAGGAGACCGCTCGATCCTCGCGGTAACACGGTCTGTGGATCAGACTGTGAAGGAGATGCTGAAGGCGCTTATTGATGATGAGTCGGAGCTTATTACCCTGTATTACGGCGATGATATAGAGGAGAATGAAGCGGAGAAGCTAAAGGAACAGCTGGAGGATATGTGGCCGCTTCTTACGGTTGAGATCCAGTATGGCGGACAGCCGGTGTACTATTATATTTTATCCGTAGAGTAAAACGGGAGGCTGGTTCCGGCCGGTTATGACCTCATATTCCGGGGGGTTCGAAAAAGAGTTTATGGATCTGAATTCTGATATAAAGACATTAAAGGGTGTGGGAGAGAAGACCGCCGCTCTGTTTAACAGGGTGGGCGTCTTTTCTTTATGGGATCTTTTAATGTATGTGCCGAGAGACTATGAGGTATTTCCGCCCGTTATAAGCTGCTCCGGACTCAGGGACGGCGAGAGTGCCGCTGTTCTTTTAACCGTAAAAACGGAGCCCAGGGTAATACACGTGAAGCACCTGTCCATACTTTCCGTCACTGCTGCGGACGGATCGGGGAATGCCGTCATACTGAAGTGGTTTAATTCCCCTTATTTGAAAAAAATCCTGAAACCGGGGTTTACCCGGGTATTTTACGGGAGAGCAGGGGTGCACAATTCAGCTATGGAGCTCGAGCATCCGAGGTTCTTTGAGAAGGAGGAATATGAAAAACTAACTGGTGTTATGCAACCTGTTTATGCCCTTACAAAGGGGCTTTCCTCAAAGAGCATAAAGTCCGCGGTTGACAAGGTATTAAAGGACTGTGGGATTGAAGACTTTCTGAGTCGTAAGGAGAGGGAGGAGCTTGGGCTTACGGAGTTCCTTCCTGCCATCAGGACTCTTCACAGCCCGGCGGAAAGGGAAGATATCATCAGGGCAAAAAAAAGGATTTCATTTAACGAGTTTCTGGTATTTATCCTTAATATAAAAAGGATCAAGGCAGAAAAGGGAAATACGGCCAATTCATATATTATCCCGGTTTCTGCCGCCGCGGGAAGGATAAGCGAATCCCTTCCCTATTCCCTTACGGTGTCACAGAAAAAGGCATTTTCGGACATTATGAGGGACATGGGTGGAGAATGCCCTATGAACCGGCTACTGCAGGGGGATACGGGAAGCGGAAAAACAATAGTTGCCTTTCTCGCAATGGCGGCTGCCGCGGAAAACGGATTTCAGGCGGCGATAATGGCGCCTACAGAGGTTCTGGCAAGGCAGCATGCGGAGAAGCTAAGGAGCCTTATAAAAAAGGCAGGACTGCCCTTCAGGACGGTACTTCTTACCGGATCCTTAAGCGCAAAGGAAAGAAGAGAGGCGAGAGCTGAGATCGAAAGCGGGGAAGCGCAGCTTATAGTGGGGACACATGCCCTTATTCAGGAAGGGGTTGATTTTAAGGACCTGGCTCTTGCAGTGACGGATGAGCAGCACCGTTTCGGAGTTAAGCAAAGGGAGACTCTCTCCGGTGGAAGTCCGGAGGACAGCGGACAAGGCATTGCTGAAAAGATCCCCCATGTGCTCGTAATGTCGGCAACTCCCATTCCCCGGACACTCGCCATAATCCTCTACGGGGATCTGGATATAAGCGTAATGGATGAAATGCCTGCGAAAAGGCTTCCGATAAAGAACTGCGTGGTTGGTAGTGACTACAGGAAAACTGCCTATTCATTTATACTAAAGGAAGTGGAAAAGGGGCATCAGGCCTATGTGATCTGTCCGATGGTGGAGGCCTCAGAGGCTGTAAGCAGTGAAAATGTCACCGATTATTCGGAGAAGCTGAGAAGTATTTTCGGCGCCAGGGTTCGCGTGGGTCTTCTCCACGGGAGAATGAAGAACAGGGAAAAAAACGAGGTTATGGAACGCTTTGCCTCCCGGGATATAGATGTACTGGTTTCCACAACCGTGGTTGAAGTGGGGGTGGATGTGCCTAATGCCACGGTAATGATGATAGAAAATGCAGAGAGATTCGGGCTCTCTTCCCTTCATCAGATAAGGGGGAGAGTTGGACGCGGCGGTAGTCAGGGCTACTGTATCTTTGTGGACACCTCGGGAAAGGAAAAGGAAAACGAGCGTCTGTCGATCTTAAATAAGACCAATGACGGATTCAGGATAGCTGATGAGGATCTGAAGCTCAGGGGACCCGGGGATCTTTTCGGTATAAGGCAGTCCGGGGATATGGACTTCAGGGTGGCTGATATCTATAATGACGCCGATATGCTGCGGCTTGCTGCGGATTTTTCAGAGAGGATAAGCCGGGAAACTGCTGTAAGGCTTGAAAAATACGCTCACTATGCGGGAAACGTGACATTATAGAAGGCGGCGTAATATTATTGCGGGTATAAGCAGAAATTATAACGATCGTTTTTATATATTTCCGGTAGGTTCGACGGGAGTGATTTTCTGCAGGAATTCCTGCAGAAAGTGCCGAAAAGCGCATAAACAGCGCTATTCCGGGATGAGACAGTGTCATCCTGAGGGCACTGTTCTGTCATCCTGAGCGTCAGCGAAGGGTCTTAATTAGACGAGAGAAATGATTCTTCGCTTTGCTCAGAATGACAAAGAAACTGCTCAGAATGACAAAGAAACCGCACGGAATGACAAAGAAACCGCTCAGATTAACAAAGGAATGACAACTAACGGAGTACAAAACATTTTGAAAGGATTGATAAATGGAAAATAAGATCTGTAAAAGACTCTCTGCCTTGAGAAAGGCCATGAAGAAGGAAAAAATAAACGCATACTACATCACGACAGCGGATTTCCATAATTCCGAGTATGTGAGTGACTACTTCAAGGTGCGGGAGTATTTTTCCGGCTTTACCGGATCAAACGGAGATCTCCTTGTGACGGAGGACAGAGCATATCTCTGGACTGACGGGCGCTATTTCGTCCAGGCGGAAAATGAGCTGAAGGGAAGCGGAATAGAGCTTATGAAAATGGGAGAAAAGGACGTTCCCGATATTTATGAATTCCTGAAGAACAACCTTAAGGAAGGTGATGTTCTCGGCTTTGACGGAAGGACGGTCACGGCATCAGCCGGGAAAAGGCTGAAAAAGGTATGTGAAGCTGTTTCCGGAGAGCGAAAAGCCGATGATGGAAAAAACAGCCGGAAAACGAAAAAAAACCGGAACAGTATCAGGTATAAGAAAGATATCACCTGTGATATTTTCAAAAGACCCGCTTTTCCCCTCAGCAGGGCTGAGGTATTAGGTGATGAGCTCTGCGGGGAGAGTCCCTCGTCAAAACTGACCCGTGTACGGGAAAAGATAAAGGAGAAGGGGGCTGAGGCTCTGTTCCTTACAAAGCTTGATGATATCATGTACTTATACAATATCAGGGGAAATGATGTGGAATACAATCCCGTGCTTATGAGCTATGCCTATATTTCGGAGGATATCTCCGTTCTTTTCCTTCAGCAGGTGTCGGTCACGGCAGATCTTAGGCAGCACCTTGACAAGGCCGACACCATGATACTGGATTACCGGAATATAGAAAAATTTATCGGCAATCTGGAACCAAAAACATGCGTTATGATTGATGGAAACAATGTTAATTACAGTATTTATAAGAGTCTTAAGCGGAACTGCCGGATCATAATTGAGTCCAATCCCACGGAAGAGATGAAGGCTGTAAAAAATGAGACAGAGCTTAAAAATATGCGGGAAATATTCCTTAAGGACAGCGCAGCAGTAACAAGATTTATACTTTGTTTAAGAAAAGGTATCGGAAATGAAGAATTCACCGAGGTCTCGGCAGCTGACCTTCTCTTAAAGCTTAGAAAAGAGATCCCGGAATTCAGGGATCTTTCCTTCGGAACCATTAGTGCATACGGAGAGAACGCAGCAATGATGCACTACGAGCCGGGGATGAACGGTGAAGTCAGGCTGAAGGCGGAAGGGATGCTCCTTGTGGATTCCGGAGCACAGTATAACGGCGGTACCACGGATATTACAAGGACCATTGTGCTTGGAGAGATATCGGATGAGGAAAGGCGCGACTATACCCTGACAGCCTGCGCTATGTTAAACCTTTTGAATTTAAGATGGCTTGCCGGCTGCTCAGGTCAGAACATCGATATAATTGCAAGGAAACGCCTGTGGGCTGAAGGAAAGGACTATAAGTGCGGAACGGGTCATGGCGTGGGCTACATCCTAAATGTCCACGAGGGACCCCATAATATCAGGTGGAAGGCCGGAGAAAGGGATGCAGAGCTTAAGAGCGGAATGTGCGTGACCGACGAGCCCGGAGTTTACAGAGCCGGTAAGTACGGCATCAGGATTGAGAATGTTCTGGTAGTGAAAGAGGACATAAGTACAGGGGACGGGCAGTTTCTGTCCTTCGAAAACCTGACATTTGCACCTATTGACGACAGGGGCATAGACAGATCCATAATGACGGAGGAGGAGCTTGGATACTATACTTCTTATCAGAGGTCGGTATGTGAGGCAATGGAGCCGTTTCTGACCAAAGGGGAAATGGCGGAGCTAAAGGAATATGTGGGCCAAGTGAGCGCCCCTTCACCGTTTGACTCCTAGCTTTCGCCAGGTGGGTGACCATCGTCTGAACCGCTGTCTTCCGATGCCGCTTTTTCCGAAATAACGAAAAGAAGCGAAAAGGTTTCGGCCTGACATTGGTAAAGATCATCCGGTTTCCCGTTTAAAATCAATGTAGGTTCAAATTGGCAAAGGGTTATCGCATCACCCAGCCATATAAGTATACCATAATACGGTTGTTTTATCACGGGTTTGATTGTAGAATTATCTGGACACAGGATGGTATACGTAACAGTTCATCCTTGTCATCCTGAGCAAAGCAAAGGATCTTTCTATTATTTTATGAGAAACGTGATGGCAGACAACAGATCAGATACGGAAGACAGGCTCGCATTTATTTTTACGGAGGATTCCTTTCGTATAGATAAACCTGATGAGGACGCTGGAAGCTTAAACAGCCTTAAATCAGCCTTTAGCGGCAATAGATACCAAGCGTTATTAAACCTTGGCTTTGATGCAAAACATAAGTCAGGAAGTCCGTCGCTACGCTTTCTGCAGTTTATCTCCGAGAGCTTTATACAGGATATTACTTCCAATCCCGAGCTGGAGGTTGCAAGGGAGTGGACACGGGCAGAACTCAGTGATGAGAGTTTTGAAAAGATAGAGAGAGCAGTGCCCTTCAGTCTGGGGTCGGAGCATATCAACAGATCATGGATCGCGCTGCAGTATATGCATTTAAATAATGCCTTTGCTGAAGCACTGAAAAACTATGACGGGACAGTTAAAATGTTCCTGGAGGAGAAGAGCCAGGACTTAAGGGTGCCGGAACGGGTATTTTTTCATCTGGTTGAAAGCAGGAAGGAAGATTCGGATCCCTTTGCCTTTCTGGCAACCTATTCATCAAAAGATGAGGATAACAAGGTGCGTCATCTCCCTCTGTCCTATGCCCTTGAAGAATACAGGTATGACAGGGATAAGCTGCTTAAGCTCCTTTCCTGCCTTTCAAAGGTCACGGAGGTTTCACCTCTCTTAAAGCATTTTATAGAATCCGGGGAGCTGTTTCATCCCTTACGTTTTTCTGCTGCTGAAGCTTTTGAATTTCTTAAGGCCGTACCTTCGATCGAGGACTGCGGCATAGTCTGCCGCATACCGAAGTGGTGGAGACAGCAGAATTCTTCTGTAACGGTACAGGTAAACTTAGGCGATAAAAAGCCCGCACTCTGCGGCTTTGAATCCATAATATCAATGCAGCCGCAACTTGTCGTGGACGGAGTGCCGTTGACCAGAACAGATATCAATACGCTACTTAAGCAGACAGAGGGTCTGTATTTACTAAAGGGACGCTGGGTGGAAGTAAACCATAAGCGCCTGAAGAGCATGCTTGATAATCTGGATTCATATAAGGGTGAGCTCACACTCCTTGAAGCAATGAAGATGTCTGCGGGTCTTGAAGAGGACGTGGATATTGATCTCGGGGTAGAAATTTCAAACGGAAAGTGGCTTTCAGAGCTATTAAAAAATCTGAGGCAGCCGGGATCGATAAAGAAGGAAAAGGTGCCTTCCGGCGTAAAGGCAACCTTGCGCTCATACCAGGAAACAGGCTTCAGATGGCTTGCTTATATGGAAAAGCTTGGCTTCGGTGCCTGCCTTGCAGATGACATGGGTCTCGGAAAAACCCTGCAGGTATTAACATTTTTAAGCTGGTATTATAAACACGATAAAAAAGCCAGGGTGCTCTTAATCGTTCCGGCATCACTTATCGGGAACTGGAAAAAGGAGGCAGAGCACTTTACTCCGGATCTTCCTGTTCAGGTACTTCACGGAATGCCGGCGAAGAAACTGGAGGAGATAATTCAGATAAGTCCGAGATTCCTTAATATTACGACCTATGGAATGGCTCTGAGGATGAAGTCGCTGCAGGACAAAAAGTTTTCATATCTGATCCTTGATGAAGCCCAGGCCATAAAAAACCCGGCGGCAAAGCAGACCAGAGCCATAAAGGGGATACAGGCGGAGCATCGCATTGCAATGACCGGAACACCTATCGAGAATGATCTTACAAATCTCTGGTCTTTGTTTGATTTCCTGAATAAGGGTCTTTTAGGCTCATCACAGGAATTTAAGGATTTTGCCGGGCAGCTGAATAATAATGCGGAGGGCTATGACAAGCTCCGGAGTATGATCTCTCCGTTTATCTTAAGGCGTATGAAGTCTGATAAGAAGAAAATAGCCGATCTTCCGGACAAGGTTGAGAAGAACGAATACGTGGATCTCTCCAAGAAGCAGATAATTCTTTACCGCCAGCAGGTAGCAAGGATGGAGATGGCTATTTCCGCGCTCTCCGGCATGGAGAGAAGAGGACTGATACTTGCCTGCATCACGAAATTAAAGCAGATATGCAACCATCCTGACCAGTTCCTTGGACAGGACAGATTTGATCCTAAGGAGAGCGGAAAGTTTGAGACTCTAAAAACCATCTGCGAAACCATATACGAGAGACGGGAAAGAGTCCTTGTATTTACGCAGTATAAGGAGATAATACCCTTCCTTATGGACTTTCTGGAAAGCATCTTTGAGGCGGAGGGACTCTATATTCATGGCGGGGTTCCGGTGGCAAAGAGGCAAAAATACGTTGACAGGTTTAACGGCGAGGACTATGTTCCCTTTATGATACTCTCATTAAAGGCCGGCGGTACAGGTCTGAACCTGACGGCTGCAAATCATGTGATACACTTTGACAGATGGTGGAATCCGGCAGTTGAGAATCAGGCCACTGACAGGGCGTACCGCATAGGACAGGATAAGTCCGTCATAGTCCATAAGTTTGTAACTACAGGTACTATAGAAGAGAGGATAGACCAGATGATCCGGGATAAGACAGACCTCGCCGAATCCGTCATAGGAAAGGGCGGCGAAAACTGGATCACTGAGATGAGTAATGATGAGATCATGGGGATGCTGAGACTCAACCTTTAACAGCCCGGGGGAGAACGAACCGGAGGATAATGTACGGCCCCCACTCGCACTCAGTGCACCGATGGCAGCCGTGCTCAGCACGGCTATACGCCATTCAAAATGTGCCACTGGCACATTTTGCATAAACGGGGGCGTAAAACATCCGCTGGATGTTTTACCATTCTGAGGGCGGAGCCTAGCCTATGTCATTCTGAGGGCGGAGCCCGAAGAATCTTCTACAAGGAGTAGATCATTAATGAGCAGATACTGGGATGATATGACGGTCTATTCGCAGCCGAGCGCCGGGGAACTCCGGGCAAAGGCAAAAGACAGCGTAAAAAGAGCCGGAAAAAAAGGAAAGGATTATGAGCCTGTGCACTGTAATACAAGGCGCGGTCCAATCTGTGAAACATGGTGGGGACAGGCCTGGTGTGAGAACCTTGAAAGGTACGCGGACTACGCTAACCGTATCGACAGGGGAAAGGGCTATGTAAGAAGCGGCGCGGTGATCGACCTTAATGTAAGTGAGGGGAAAGTCACGGCAAAGGTGCAGGGCAGGCGAAGAGCGCCCTATAAGGTAGAGATAAGGATCGGCAGGCTTCCGGAGGAGCAGTGCCAGGCTATAATTGAACGCTGCTCAAGGAAGATTGAAAGCCTGGAAACTCTGGTAAAGGGTGAGTTTCCGGATGAGCTAAAGGATATATTCACGGAAAAGGGAGGTCTTTTCCCGACACCGAGGGACATCTCCTTCAGCTGCAGCTGCCCTGACTGGGCGATGATGTGTAAGCACGTCGCGGCGGTAATGTATGGTATAGGCGTACGTTTTGACGAGAACCCTTTCTATTTCTTCACTCTCCGTGGCATTGATCCCGACCGCTTCATAAGCGTGGCGGTGGAAAGCAGTGTGGAAAGAATGCTGGAACATGCAAATGTCAAATCAGACAGGATAATAAGGGACGAAGATCTGACAGAGCTTTTTGGGGTGGTCTGAAAACAAATCACAGGATAAGCAGGACGTTTATTGTTTTATCCAGCATATGGAATGCTGATTAATATTGCGCTCCGGAGGGGACTGGTGTTTAATGAGCGGTAAAATTCAATCTGTTTGTGTACTTCTGACCACATATAACAGGTCTGAAGTGACTATAAAAGCGCTGAATTCCATAGATGACGAGAGTCTTCGGATTGATTATCTGGTGGTTGACGATGCCAGCTCCGATGGCACAAGGGCGGCGCTCCGGGACTGGAATAATACAGATACGGATAATATAACGGGCGATATCAATGAAGAGCCCCACAGAAAAAGCAGGGGTATCCTTCACATTATCAAGGGCAGCGGCAGCCTTTACTGGGCAGGCGGAATGCGTAAGGGCATGGAGTTTCTGCTAAACGCCGATAAGAAAGCCGGGGAGACTGTCATAAAGGATGGGGATAAGGTTATCCGCCGAAGGGTAAAGCCCTATGATTACCTCCTTCTTATCAATGATGATGTGGTTTTTTACCCGGGGATCATAAGGAAAATGATCGAAAGGTCAAAATCAAAGGGGGATATGCCGGTAACCGGTGCCACAAAGGACAAAACAGGAAAGGCTTCATACGGAGGCGTGATCTATGATATGGAGAAGGCAAAGCCACGCCAGATGGATATTTCCGAGGCAGAAGAATACCCTGTTGACACAATAAATTGCAACTGTTTTCTTTTGCCCTGGGAAATTTTCAGGGAAGCGGGAGCCTTTGACAGTATGTACATACACTCCCTGGCAGACCACGATTACGGATTTACCCTCAGTAATATGGGCTATGATATCTGGCTCACGGATTTTTATGTAGGAGAATGTGAGGATAACAGCATTAAGGGCACCTGGCGGGACAGCACCCTAAGCAGAGGAGAAAGACTGAAAAAAAAGGAATCTGTAAAGGGACTTCCCCGGAAGCAGTGGTACTATTATCTGAAAAAGAACTTTGGCTCACGACAGGCCATCTGGCACAGTATTACGCCGTATTTACGGATATTATTCGGGAAGTAATAGTTGTGAAGAGTTGTGAAAGGTTGTGAAAGATTTTTGAAGTTGTGAAAGGCTGTGAAACCTTTTTGAGGGAAATATGGGAACTTATCTGAATCCGGGTAACAGCGCCTTTGCGGAAAAAATCAGAACCGAATATGTGGATAAGACGGGGCTTATCAGTCTCATCAACTCCACTATCAATACAAATGAAAAGCTGACCTGTATAAGCAGACCGCGGCGCTTCGGAAAGTCCTATGCGGCTCAGATGCTCTGCGCTTATTATGATAAGAGCTGTGATTCGGAGGGATTATTCAGTAACTTTTCTATTTCAGAAGATGAGAGCTACAGGGTACATCTGAATAAATATGATGTACTGTATCTGGATATAAGCGGAATACTGGGTGAGGCTTCTTCCGACAGGATCGTGCCATTTATCAGGAGAAATATTACTGTGGAGATAGAGTCACAGTATCCAGGGGTGAAAATAGAAGAAAGCTTTGCAGCTACCCTGGTAAACCTCGTAGATCATACTGGGAATAAGCTTGTTATGATCATAGATGAATGGGATTCCCCTGTAAGAGAATCGGGGGATAATCCGGAAGCAGAGAAAAGATACTTTGAATTTCTCCGCTCCTTATTTAAAAACAGTGGAACCACATCAAAGATATTTGCTGCGGTCTATATGACCGGGATTTTGCCGATAAAAAAGGACAGAACCGGTTCCGCAGTTTCGGATTTTATGGAGCGATCAATCCTTGATCCCAGGGACTTTGCAGGTTATTACGGGTTTACGCCGGACGAGGTAAAAGGATTATGCATTAAAAGCGGAGGAAGCTTTGAAAGCATGAAAAAATGGTATGACGGTTATACCATAGGGGAGAGAGAGTCCATATATAATCCTTATTTGGTTATGGAAGCCGTGAGATCAGGAAAATACAGATCCTATTGGAAAAAGACCTCTGCGGCCGAAACCCTTATGACCTATATTGATCTGGATTTCGAGGGGCTGCAGGGAGAGGTTGCAAGGCTGGTAGCCGGGGAAGAGATTCCTGTAAGTACCGAATCCTTTGAAAACGATATAAACACATTTAGGGGAAAGGATGACGTTCTTACACTCCTTATCCATCTCGGCTATCTCACCTTCAGGGAGGTACCGGCCTCATACAATGCGGATGATGAGGAGACCATAAAGCTTGCCAGGATCCCCAATGAAGAGGTGCGCTTTGAATTTGAGAGCATATTAAGAAAGTCATCCCACAGGGTACTGATCGGGATGATAAATAAATCAGATACCCTGCTAAATGATACGATCGCGGGACTTGAGGAAAAGGTAGCAGAAGCGATTCAGGAAGTACACGATTCAGAGTATGCTCCTACATTTTATAATGATGAACAGAGCCTGAGGTATGTGATAAAGCTTGCCTATATTTCCTGTGTGGATAAATACGCAAAGGTGGAGGAGCTTCCTTCAGGACATGGGATTGCGGATGTGGTATTCATTCCCAAAAGGAATTCCGCCCTTCCGGCAATGGTAGTGGAGCTAAAATGGAACAGGAATGCAGAAACTGCCATCGATCAGATAAGAGACCGAAACTACCTGTCCGTACTGAAAAATTATGGCGGCGAGATCATTTCAGTGGAAATTAGCTATGATGAAAAAACCAAGGTCCACAGCTGCAGGATAGAGAGAACAAGATTTAGTAAATAATGAAGTTGGTCTGGCTTGTAAACTATATATTGCCGCAGATCGCGGAGTTTTTGGGAAAGAAAAAGGGTGTCATCGGAGGCTGGACAGTCCGGCTCGCGGATATGCTGGCAGAAAACCCAGATATTGATCTTACGGTGTTCTATCCACAGTCAGAGCAGAGGGATAATATCACCGGCAAGGCCGGATATATAAGCTTTGTCGGCTTTTACGAGAACGCGATCCCGGAGCTGTATTATAACCCGGGGATTACTGAACGGATAAAAGCAGAGCTTGACAGGATAAAGCCGGATATAGTCCATATCTGGGGATCGGAGTATGTTCACACACTTTCCATGGTCAGAGCCTTCAACAGGCCGGAGAGAACGGTGATTTCAATACAGGGGCTGATTCATAAGCTGGGCAGTATCTACAATGCGGGGTTGCCGGAAAAAATTGTAAAACGTCATACTTTTCGGGATTTTATCAGACAGGACAGTATAGAGCAGCAGAAAGAAAAGTTTCTGAAAAGAGGAGAGTGTGAAAAAGCCGCATTAAGAGAAGTAAAACACGTGATTGGACGTACCGGCTGGGATGAGAAAAGCGTAAAAGAAGTAAATCCTGAAGTCTGTTATCACCATGCCGGAGAAATATTAAGAAAAGCGTTTTATGATGCCGGGTTCGTATGGAGGCCGGAAAATGCTGAAAAACACAGAATTTTTATGACCCAGTCATATTATCCGATAAAGGGAATTCATTTTGTATTTGAGGCACTAAGCAGCGTAAAAAAAACATTCCCGGATATTAAGCTTGCAGTTACCGGAATAGATATGCGGCCGGATTCATTTAAGAGCCGGATAAAACAGGATTCCTATGGGAAATATGTCTGTGACCTGATAAGTGAGTACGGATTAAATTATAATATAGAGTTTCTCGGTGAGCAGTTCGCAGATGATATGGTTAAGCAGTATCTAAGAAGCAGTGCTTTTCTGCTGCCGTCCGTAATGGAAAATTCTTCTAATTCCCTTGGAGAAGCAATGATGCTGGGAGTGCCCTGCATAGCGGCAAGAACAGGCGGCACTCCGGATATGATATGTGAAGACGAGGGCTGGCTTTATGATCACAGGGATACGGATGCTCTCAGCCGGATAATTATGGAAGCGATAAAGACGGTAGATGAGGCAAAAGAAAACGGGAACAATGGTACCGGACTTAACTCAATGCTTGAAAAAGCCCGAAAACATGCGCTTGCCGAGTACGATCCATTTATGAATCATAAGATGTATGCAAGTATTTATGATCAGATGATCAGTTCCGGATTGGGTTAGGAGTCGATAATGTTATTTACTTTAATGAATTGGATCTGGATATTTTTATGCTGCCTCGGATTTGGACTTTTCATATCCGACCTTTTTGGTAATCTTGGGATTTACAGGTCAGACAGACTGTCAGAAATAGTTATGATGGGCTTTGCTGCCCTTTCGGTTTACGCCAATATATACAGTCTTTTCGGAAATCTGGCCTTTCGGGCTTCCGTTATTATGGGTATTATTTCCCTTGCCGGCATTGCTCTGCACAGACACTTTATTATAAAACAATACAGATCATTTTCTTTTGGTATCCGGGAGACTGTAGTGGCAGTTGCGGTGATTTTTATCATGCTTATGCTGACGGTTTCGGAACCGGTATTCATAGATACTTATCTTTATCACGCACAGGATATAGAATGGATGGAAAAATACGGTGTCGTGAGAGGGTTGGGGAATCTATTTGTAAATCATGCATATAACAGCGTTTTTTTACAGATGCAGGCACTGTTCAGCTGGCAGTGGCTTTGCGGGAAGTCGTTGCATGGGTTAAATGGATTCATATGTCTGTTTTTTATTTTTCATTGTATTTCAGATTGCCTTAAATCACTGAAAGATGGAACATTTTTGATGTTTTCAAATATGGTAAGGCTTTTGGAAATTTACTATATAGTTTTTGCAGCCGCCATGATTTCATCTCCCGGGACGGATATATCTTCTCTTCTGATAATCCTGTATATAATTGAAAAATGGTCTGTTAACACAGAAAAAGGGGAAAGGGATACCGGATATTATGGAGTCCTTTCACTTTTTATCATAGTAGCAGCTACTTTCAAGCTTTCTGTTGCCGCAATGGGGATCCTTATCCTACTCCCGTTTTTTTTGATGGTGATGCAAGGTTCGTTTAAGGAGCTTACTCTTTTCGCTCTGATTTCACTTATTATCATCGTTCCTTATCTGCTGCGTTCTTATTACCTGTCCGGCTATCTTCTGTACCCATACGGTAGCATAGATATTTTTGATGTCAGGTGGAAGATACCCTATTCGTATGTTGAGACGGATATTAACAACATAATTTCATACGGGAGACTGTTAAACGATCCGGACAAGGCCGGGCTTCCGCTGAATGAGTGGTTTCCCGTGTGGTTTACGGAGATCGGCATTTTCTACAAATTCTTATTTATTATTGATATGGCTTCTGTAACAGTAATAATTATTGAGACTGTTATCATGATTAGGAAAAAGCCTTATGAGGTGTTTCTTGCATTGTCCCTGATCGTAGGTTTTGCAGGATGGATGCTGTCTGCGCCTCTTGTGAGATATGGCTCGATCTTTATGATCATATTGCCTGTAGCTGCTTTTTCCCTGTCTGATATAAGATATTCCGGACAGGCAGCTGCTTTGCTAATGGCGGCATTTATCCTTTTGGCTTTTGGAAAATCTGTCTATAAATATGATAATCATAAGTTCGGGGATCTGCTTTTTCCTGCAGATTACAGAGAAGCTCCGGAAGAAGGATTTGACATGGGTAATGGAGTTACGATATTCTATCCGACAGCTGGTGAGTATCCGGGCTATGACTTGTTTCCTTCCGTTCCTGAAGAGAGCTGGATCTACGGGCTTCATATGATGGGTGATGATCTCAAGGATGGGTTTATGAGATAACCTGGTATTCAATGTTAATACTAAAAGAGTCGATATTATATGGATAATATGAGTGATAAGGATGCGGATTTTAATGATAAGATGTTAGAAAAGATATATATCTTTTCTTCTGTTGTTGTATTCATTTTTTCATTGGCTCCGTTATTCTATATTGCGAAGTTTGACTTTCCCGGTTCGGATGATTTTCCTTATTCCGAGACTACTCAAAAAGTCTGGGATGCGACACATTCAGCAGGTATGCTGCTCAGGGAAAGCATAAATACATCGGTGAGATTCTGGCATAGCTGGCAGGGACTGTATTCGTCCGCAGCTTTGCAGTCATTGCAGCCGATATTGTCTATCGTTGCGGGAATGATGTCTCTGACGGTTTTCCTGATGAGGAGATATTTTAAGAGCAGGTATTCAGAAGCCTTATTTATCGGTGCCGCTTTGTCCTTTTATGCTATACAGTATATGCCTGATATCAGTGAGGGTATTTATTGGTTTAATGGGGCGGTAAACTATGTGTTTTTTTGGTCATTACAATCTTTTTATATTATCTGCATTCTGATGAGTCGGGGAAATTCCACTGGTAGTTCCAATCACGAAAATATGACTGCATGGCGCGTTCTTTTTCTTTTTATTGCATCTGTACTGGGATTTTATATTGAAGGCGGAAATCTTGTAACAGCGTTCTTTGCGATTCTTTTTACCTTTGGAGTTCTGATATATGATATTGTTGATCGGGACAGAAAGAATGCTTGTATCGATATTTATTTATTAGTACTATTGATAGCCGGTTTTTTGTTAAACATTCTTTCAACGGGCACGTTGGTGAGAAAGCTCTGTTTTTCTGCAGATAATCCGGTTAAGGCGGTCATTGCGGCAGGATGTGACGGTTTGTGTATTCTCCCGTTCACTATCAGTCTTTTGTTTTGCCCTCCTTATTATGCCATGGGTTTTGCGGGAACAGGAAGGCTTGTAAACACAGTATTCTTTTCTTTCATTGTTCTATGCAGTATAGCATTGGTATATTTTTTGGGTTGGATGTACCGGCGGACAGACGAAGCTGTTTTATGGAAGCTCTGTTCCGAGGTATCTGTCCGAACTGATTTCTGTTTCTGCGTTCGTTATACTTGTGATTGGAAGCAGGAGTAATTCATATTGGGCTGCGAAATCCATAAAACAGGGGAAGGAACCGTTTTTGTAGTAAGCTGTAATGCGATTATACGGGGTGATTGATACAGATCATGCAGGATAACAGTAAACGCCACGCGTATATTATGATGGTCCATAATGAATGGCGGATTTTAAGGCTCATTCTTGATATTCTGGATGATGAAAGAAATGATTTTTTCATTCATATTGACAGAAAGGTTAAGGATGAGGAGATACCATATGAATTAACAGATGTCCTGAAGAAGTCAGGAGTTTATATGATACCCAGGATGGATGTTACCTGGGGAGGAGACAGCCAGATATTCTGTGTGATGGGCTTATTGAAAGCAGCTTCATCCGGTCATTACAAATACTATCATTTTATCTCGGGAGTAGATATGCCTCTGATGTCGGCCGATAGGATATTCTCCTTTTTTTACGAACATGAAGGGGCTAATTTTTTTGAGTATCATAATCCGTTAAACAGTGATATGGATAGAATACGTTATTATTATTTCTGCCAGAATAAGATCGGAAAGGGACTTGATAATGAGACGCTTTTTTTTCAAAAGATAAAGGGGTGGTTGCTAAAGATTCAGAAGGCACTTCAGATTAACCGTCTCTCAAATGAAAGTATAACATTTTATAAAGGTGAGGCCTGGTTCAGCATTACGGATGAAATGGCACAGTATTTTGTTTCTTCGGAGAAAAGGATAAGAAAATTATTTACAGGAACTTGGTGTGGAGATGAGATGTGCTGGAACACTATCGCATTGAACGGTCCATATGCTGACAGTGTGAAAAATGACTGTCTCAGATACATTGACTGGGAGGCCGGCGATCCATATGTGTTTTGTAAGAAGGATTATTTGCGTATCCTGAATAGTGGGAAGCTTTTTGCCAGAAAATTCAGTGACAGCACTGATAGTGAGATAGTTGATATGATCTATGAAAAAGTAACGGGACGTAAGGCTGAAGAAATATCGAATGAGTAATGAAATGATTCCGGAAATCCATAATCCGTTGGTATCGGTTATTATTCCGGTATACAATACAGAAAAGTATTTGACAGAGTGCCTCAGGTCCGTAGTATCCCAGACCTACAAATCCCTTGAGATAATAGTAATAGATGACGGATCTACGGATTCGAGTGGAGAGATATGCGACAGGTTTGCAGCAAGGGATGAACGTATAAAAATCATTCATAAGGATAATAAGGGAAGATCCGCCGCCAGAAACGACGGATTGGATCTGATGACCGGTGAGTACTTTACATTTGTGGATGCAGATGACATTTTGCTCAAAGAAGCGATAGAACTTCTGGTAAAAGCTCTTTCCGGAAATACAGATTTGGTTATAGCGAGAATTGTAGAATTCCTTCCCGATATGAAAAAAACAACCTCTGTTGAAAGTGGGAGGATGAAAAGAATTACCCGGAATGAGGCACTTGAGTG